>VKHO01000041.1 GCA_011125455.1 Chlamydiales bacterium STE3
GTGCACCTTGACTTTCCATTCTCCTTCTCCATGGACCTTAAGTCCTGTAGAGTCGAAAATGATATGCCGAGTTTGCTTTCCTTTCGTCAATTGGCTGACTCTTTTATGCAGCGACTTAGCTCGTCTGGAAATCTGTGAATAGCTCGGTACTGGAAGGATGAGACCCATTGCTGTAAAAAGTGACTGGACAAATCCTTGTAAGCTCCTTAGTGAGCGTTTATATACTTCTCTAAGAATCAGCAGCACCAGGATAGCTTCATCAGAATAGGTTGCAGGTCGCCCCGCTCGACAGGTATGATAGGAGGAAAACCAGTTTTTGATAGCTTTTTCATCCATCCAAATGGTTATGCTTCCTCTTTGAATGAGAGCTCTGTTATACTCAGACCAATTTCGAATACGATAAGTCAGTTCAGTTTGCATGGGTAGTCTCTGTGTTCTTTAGTCAGAAACAGACTACTCCATGCTTTTTTTATTTACCTGCTATTTTAAATTCGATGTGAGGGCTATTGTGCAACAAGGCCCCTCCAAATCCCCATTCTCGACTCGGTAGTTCGGTAGTATGGATTTATTTTAAATTTTTTGCTTATAATTCCTTTTACATGAACTATCCTATAAATTGTGTCGCATTCAGATAAATCTAAGAAAACTACAAAAAATGGCTTAAACGCAGTGTTTTGCTAACTGTTACACCACTTAAGGAGGTGGCTCTTTGAACAAAAGTTTACTTGCCGAGTTAGAATCGACAAAAAGCCTCCTGCAAACAGTTCTTATAAATACGCAGGAAAAGGAAAAAGAACTAATTTCTTTAAAAGAACAACTTCTCCAATCAAAAGAAAATCTTCAAGAAAAGGAAATACAGGATCAAGAATCTAAAAAAGAGATCGATAATTATAAGCGAAAGCAACGCCAATTTGAACGTGTGATACATTTTTTAAGAAAAAGGCTTGAAGAAGCCCATTTGGAGAATAAAGAGCTTTTCAGCGCATTTCAGCAAGTGCAAATGCGCCATCAAGAGCTGGAACAAGTTCTTCAAACTAAGGAGAAGCAGAAACAAGAGCTAGAAGATGAGCTTATGGCAACACAGCAACACCTTGCCCAAAAAGTAAAAGAAGCTAGGTTGTTGATGGAGGAAAATGGCTTTTTAAAAGAAGAGATCCAAAAGTTGAAAGTAGCTATTACTGCAGCTTACTCAAAAAGCATTGACAATCAAAACAGCTTCGAAATAGAGTGGAACCACCAAAAAAGACCTCAGGAACAATACTCAGATAGCTTAGCCTCTTTTGAAAGTCCATCTTTCCGATGGAAAGAAAAGTGCCTTTATATGCAAAAGAAATGGCAAAAGGCTGAGGCAAAAGTTAGTGAATACAAACAATTTGAAGAAACACCTCAGAAAATGTATACCATCTCTAAGCATCTATCTAATCTTTTAGAAATGTCGCTCGCCTTGCATTCTACCCCATGTCAAAGTCGTTCTTTAAAACACTTAATAGTTAAGATAGATAAACCTTTGCAAATCAATCAACTCATTTTCTTCGGCCTTGTAAACACTTCGACCAAAGTTAAGACGTTTATTAAATGAAAGAATGCACCATCTTAGCAGTCGACCCAGGTACGCTTATAACCGGATTTGGCATTGTTCAATTTCTCAATAATCAACTATTCCCTCTTGACTATGGCTGTGTACGGCCTCCTGCAAAATTTAAAATTTCTGAGCGTTACCTGATTATTTTCGATGCGTTAAATGCACTTATTGATAAATTCAAACCTAATGTCGTCGTTGTCGAAACTCAGTATGTGAAAGAAAATGTGCAGAGCGCACTGAAATTAGGCATGGCTAAAGGAACGGTTATTCTGGCTGCAAGAAAAAATGGACTTTGTATATTTGGCTATAGCCCAAGTAAAGCAAAGCTAGCTGTTACAGGAACAGGAAAAGCATCGAAACACCAAGTTCAAGAAATGGTTAAAAAGCTGTTAAATTTAAAAAACACACTTCCCGAGGACGCTGCCGATGCTCTTGCCTTAGCTATTTGCCACTTTCATTATTTACAAACGTCTCGAACAAGCGAATACGAAATTTAGGGAAACGAATGTACAGTTTTTTTCGTGGAATTCTTATAGAAGCCTCACCATCTTTTGCAGTCCTTGATGTTCATGGGGTAGGATATAAATTGCTTATTCCTACAAGCTTATTTCCCAAATTGCCTCCGCTTAGTGCAGAGTGTCTTCTTCATGTCTCCTATATAGTGCGCGAGCTTTCCGCTACACTTTATGGGTTTTTAGAACCTGAGGAGAGAAATATCTTTGAGATTCTTCAAAATGTTACGGGCGTTGGCCCAAAGATGGCTTTAAATTTAATCGGCCATCTTGACCCATCCCACTTACATCGTGCGATTCATCAGAACAATTTAGAGGTTCTTTGCAAAGTTCCAGGGGTGGGGAAAAAAACAGCCGAGCGTTTAATTGTAGAATTACGGGACAAATTAAGTTATATCCCTAACGAATTAAAATTAACTATCGAACCCAACCAAGCATCAGTACAAAACGATGCTATTAATGCATTAGTCAATTTAGGCTATCACTTGTCGATCGCTCAAAAAGCGATTAAGAAATCGCTCACAGAGTTACCAGATAACTGCGATCTTTCACTTCTCATCACCCACTCATTGAAAAATGTGTAGATCTTTAAGAAACAACCTTGCAAATAGGGCAGGATTCGATACTATGTTGTCTTGCTCTACAGTATTCTCTACCGAAAAAAATCATTTGTAAGTGCAGTCTATTCCAGTCTTTCTTATTGAAGAGTTCTTTAAGATCGATCTCAGTTTGTTTTACATTTTTCCCACTACTAAGCCCCCACCTTTTAGCTAAGCGATGGATATGTGTATCTACAGGAAATGCCGCTTTTTTAAAAGCTTGGGACATGACAACGGAAGCGGTTTTATGTCCCACACCAGGCAAGCTTTCCAATGCTTCATAGGTATTGGGTACTTTACCGCCATACTTTTCAATAAGAATCTGCGATAATCGAAAAATGGCTTTTGCCTTTTGTTGAGACAAACCGCACGTTCTAATCATGCCTTGAATGTCCTCAACAGACAAGCCGACCATTTTTTCAGGGGAATCTGCTTTGGCAAAGAGAGAGGGCGTTACTAAATTAACGCGAACATCCGTACATTGCGCTGAAAGCAGTACAGCAATTAAAAGAGTGTAGGGACTGGTGTGATTAAGCGGAATTCCTGGCTCAGGGTAGAGTTCATTAAGGACTTCATTAATCAAGCGCGCCTTATTCCGCTTATCCATTTATTTTCCAATACAAAAACGTGAAAAAATCTCTGATAAGATGTCTTCACCGATATTAGAACCAATAATTTTACCAAGCTCTCCTAGCGCATTTCTAATGTCTAAAGTAAGAAATTCAGGCGATACATCGGTTTGCAAGCCCTGAATTACCAATTCAAGGCTTCCAATGGCTTGCTTTAAAGCTTCTTTGTGGCGTGCATTCGTTAAGACAACTTCCTCCCTACTAGGTGGGCCTTTTTGCCAGATAATAGAATCAATTGTTGCCTTTAAATCTTCTAAACCCAATTTATCTCTGGCAGAAATTTTAACAGTATAGGGAAAATCAAGCTCTGTAGCAGGTGGCATCACGTCAATTTTATTCCAAATAGCGATTGTTTTCTCCCTTGGCAGCTCTTTAAGGAGCTGATTTTCCTCTTGACCAATGCCCCTACTCGCGTCCAAAACAAATAAAATAAGCTCAGCATTGAGCATAGCTTGCTTGGAGCGTCGAATCCCCTCCTGTTCGATAAACTCTTCGGTTTCTCTAATTCCGGCCGTATCTAGCAGCCGGAAATTTAGGCCATTTAAGTAAAGATGGTCTTCCAAGACATCCCGCGTCGTTCCTGGAACATGGGAAACAATGGCTCGTTCTTTTTCTAAAAGAGCGTTCATTAAAGAGGACTTTCCCACATTTGGGCTTCCCACCAGGCAAAGTGAAATACCTTCGCGTATTATTTTTCCATCATGGAAAGTTTTTAAAAGCTTTTTCATTTCTGAAGCTGTTGTTTTCAGCTGCATGGACAACTCATCCATCGTGGAAAACTCTAACCCTTCTTCGGGGAAGTCTACCCAAGCTTCTAAAATTGCAGCCAAGGTGGTGAGCTTTTTTTGGAAATGATGAATTTTATCGGATAGAGCGCCTTTTAACTGATTTTCAGCGGCATCTAGAGCCCTCTCATTTTTTGCCGCAATTAACTCTTGGACAGCTTCAGCCTGAGCTAAGTCAATTCTACCATTAATGTAGGCTTTAAAGGTAAATTCTCCTGGAAGAGCGTGGCGTGCGCCGGCTAAAAGGACCGTCTCTAAGACACGTCGTGTGATTAAGCTCCCGCCATGGCAAAAAATTTCGACGGTATCTTCTCCTGTATAAGAGCGCCTGCCCAAAAAGGGCATGAGAAGAACGTCATCGATCACTTCCCCCAAATGATTGAGAACTTTGCCATAGTGCGCAGTGTGTGTCTTGTATCGGTGAACTGGCCCTGAAAAAACTTTGGCAGCCACTTGCAGCGCCATTTTTCCTGAGATACGGATAATGGCCACCCCTCCTTCGCCGGGAGGCGTTGCAATCGCTGCGATTGTTTCTTCTGGCTGATAAGGTTGATGAATAAATTCCATGGTGGGACCATTATAATTATTACTATTTTTTATTTTCTATAGGGAAATAGAATTACACTTGAATGCTTCCTCAGATAATCCTATAATTTTTGCCTATGAACATCAAAAAATTGTGGACCATTACCCTTTTTTGCCTACTTTTTTTAGGCTTCGGATGGGCATTTAGAGATAAGTATGTTTCTTCTGGACAAATTCACGAATGCGATAATGTCTTTTCTTCCCCTGTTTACAATTCTTTTAAAAATCAGATGCTCGCTTTTATCGTTAATGATAAATGTCAGTACCCTTTATTTTATGAGAAAAATTCCTCTTCTTTATTGCTAAACGCGCTATTTAACTCCGCTTTAAAACCACGTGAGTATCATGAAAACTGGGTTGAAGCCTTACGAAGAGAGCTTCGATTTATTTCGCCTACAACTCCTTCTGAGACAGTTCAGTTCTACAGAAGATTTTGTCAATGGTTAATGACCTGCCCTGAACTTACTCCAAGTATCCAGGAATTTTTATATCAAAAGTACATTTTCCCTACCTCCCAATACGACACCCTTGAGCTTATCTCCCATTACCACCAAAAAATTTCGAGTGATTCTTCTCTTTTTAATCCCTATAAACACCCCCGGCTAGATGATGGATTTCTTTTTGGCAATCTTTATGCAAACCTGTTTAAGCTGGGAAATAGCCAAAAGACCCAGGTCATCCGCATTCCTAATTGTGCAAAAGATGTTTCTTTGTTGAGCTCTTTCCTTATCCCCCCCGAGCAAGGCGTTCATGAAGAGTTTTCCAACTACATCACTCATTTAGGTGACCAAAAACATCTCTATGTAAATTTAATGAAGAGGCGGGGCAAGGAACTTAAGAAAAGTCGTCTTCTTGAAAATTTTGAAGCCTCTCAAAAAGCTCTTCTTCTGGTGACTCTCGATAAAGATTCTTCTTTCTATTGGCAATCCTTCGATGACTCTAAAAGTAGCGAAGCTCAAGTGTTTAAAGAAACATTTATCCACCACATGTTTAAAGAAAAAGGTGATTTTTATTGGTCTAAAAAATTGAATCGAGAGGAATGGCAAAAAGAGTGCCGAGAGCTAGTCAACAACATTCATGCTCAATTTTTTGCTAATCGCCCCTTTCTTCAAAATCAGGAACGCAAAGATTTCATTGAGTTAAGCTATTTAGCAATCATTGAAGCTCTGGTTTTTAAATTTCAACCATCCTGTTTAAATCTATCCTGTAAACAAAGCATGGATAGGGGCCCTTCCTTGACTACTTTACTCTATGTAGAACATTGTTTGAAGCGAGGGGACTCTCTTGAAGAATGCCATGGAGAAATCTTAACAATGCTTTTCGCTCCACCCATATTAATCCATAACCGTCATAGCCATGATTCTCGCATCGACCGCTTTTTATCAGCTCTTAGAACACTCCAGAACCACTATAAAAAAAGGGCATTTACATTACCGATTGATTCTTCGTTGCCACATAAAATCTAGAAAAAGCTCTTTTGAAGATATTCAAAAATTCTTTGCCTATTTATTATCATTCTAGGAGGTGCCCTATGCTCAAAATTTTTAAAGGCCTTAGCCTAATTACCATTATTTGCTGTTCGTTAGGCGATTTGTCTGCTCAAACTTTGGCCGATCGGCCATCAACAGAAAATCGACGCTTCCCACCTTTGGGACATGAGGAAGAAGAACAATTTAATCGCGCTATGCAAAATGCTATTGACCAAGCTGAAAAAACGTTGAAAGTGGCCCAGTATAATGCTACGCGCCATGATATAGCACCAACCTGGAATACAAAACTCGCGTATCAGCAAGCGATCACAATGTATGAAGTAAAAAAAACATTAATGAACAATTTTAAAGGAACAGAGTCTTTACGTAGCTCTGCAGTAAGATCAAAATTGCTTAACCTATTGCATAGTACTGATATTTCAACAGCTGAATTAGCTGATTTGCAAAGCTTAGTCTTAAATGAAAAAGAGCGTATTCGTGAAGAGGACCAAGCACAAGTTCAGCCACAAGCACCAACTTTTCCTCAATAGATTAAGGTGCTATTCTTTTACAAAAGAATAGCACCTATCTTTAGCTGCACCATTTAGAATGCAAGGGAGTGACTTCCAATATAAAACCATAGAATTGATGCCATCAAAGCAAAAGATCCCTTCTATTCCATATGCCTGGGAACATTTTTTATTGCCTTTTCAATAAGTTCAAATCAAGAATGGAGTTAAATATAGCTGTGCCTATTACAAAAACTTTTAAGAAGAATTCGCTTCACTAAAAATTTGCATGCTAAAAGCGTTCTATAAAATCAAATTAAGCAGATAAGCAAAAAAAATTCTTTCTAGTGACCCCCATGGGAACACCCCTTAGTTGTTCGCTTAGGAATGCAGTAAGTATTAAGTCATTGCTTGCGCTGAGCGCGACTTTTACTGTTCGCGCAACATTAAATGGAGTAGAAGTGGCTGGTAGCCGAGTTTCGACGCAGTCGAACATTAGGGGCCTTAGGGAGGGATATGAGAACTATTAATAAAGTATTTTTATTAAATGCAGCCGCAAATCAAAGCCTTATTATTCAATTTACATCCCACGATACAGGGGTGCAACTTTTGCCATTGGGCTCAAGGATCTCTACAAGTGCAGCAATTGTCATTACAAGGATTCTATAGCAACGCCCATGGATTGCCCCATTAAACATTTCATTTCCAACCCTTCTTCTGAGGCTTCTATCAGGTCTTTATCAAAAGCAATTTTATTGGGTTCAAAAAGAAGGATGAGGGTAGAGCCTCCAAAAGAAAAAAAGCCTTTCTCTGCACCTTTCTTATAGGGTTGGGAAGGAGTATAGGTTTCATGGATAGAACCCACACTTGTCGCACCGATTTCTAAATAAAGGACTTTGCCAAACCTCTGAGAATCAAGAACACAAAGGGAGCGTTTATTTTCAGATAAAATGCCAAAGTTTTTTTTAATAGCAATCGGGTTAACTGAGTAAAGCCATCCATTTATCCATTCTGTTGATGCGGGAATGCAATCAACTGGGAAATGAAAGCGGTGATAGTCAGAAGGACAGAGCCTTGCTAGAACCATGCTTCCATATTGATAGCTTTTTGCCAATTTTTCGTCTCCTAGAAGAGCTTCAAGAGTGAAACGATTTCCTTTAACTTGAAAAAATTTTGCTAAAGCCATATTAGGATAGATGGAGTATCTCCCATCAGCAGGGATAACCGCCCGATCTTCCCTTGAGTCAATTGGGCGACTTTCTTGTTTTAATTTTCGAATAAAAAAGTCATTAAAAGACTCAAACTGATCAACGGGCTTTTCAAATTCCCTTTCATCAACTGCATAGCTTTCAATAAATGGCTTAATTCTTTTTTTTGTAAAATGACGATTTTGCCAAAAACCCACGCATGCCGAAAAAAAAGAAACCCTGCTCAGCAAATGCATTAAAGGAACACCCACTATTTTCGAAAAAAAACTCTCGCCATAAAGAAAAGATAGCACTTTATCTCCATAAACTTTTTCCACCATTTTAACTCGGCTCAAGCGATCAATAAAAACAATAGGCTTCATAGGTTTTTAGGTAAGAGGGGTTTTTTAGCCATTTTAGCCAAGTAAAGAAAGTTTTCTAGAAACAAGGCGCGCTATTAGTGACTTTTCTTGCATCACATCTCGTATGTGTTTAGGCTCTTTTGCGTTGCGAGAAAGGCTGTTGGAGGCTTAGCTTTTTAAGCTCAGTAACTATAAATTAACATTCAAGGAGAAAAATCTCTGATTTTTATCCAGGCCCTTTGTATTAAATAATACTACTATAATAGATTTTAGAAGGCTATTTAAAACTATTATTTTCAAGGTATGGTAAGGAAGAATTGAATGAAATCTCTATCTGTCCTATAATCACGTTTTAACAATTTTTATGGAATCATTATGCTTGGCTTTTTAAAAAAAATCTTTGGATCCGCTCAAGATCGCACAGTAAAAAAGTATTTTAAAATTGTGGATCAGGTAAATGAGTGGGACGAAAAATACAAATCCTTAAGCGATGAGGAGCTAAAAGCCAAGACTGTAGAGTTTAAAGAAAGGCTCCAACGAGGAGAAACTCTAGAACAACTTCTTCCTGAAGCCTTCGGAGTGGTTAAAAATGTATGCCGCCGGTTAGTGGGGACTGAGGTCCATGTTTCTGGATATAACCAGCAGTGGGACATGATTCCTTATGACGTCCAGATTGTAGGTGCCATCGCCCTTTTTAAGGGTAGTGTCGCAGAAATGCAAACTGGAGAAGGGAAAACCTTAACTGCGACAATCGCTCTCTATTTACACGCTTTGACTGGGAAACCCGTACACCTGGTTACAGTTAATGACTACTTGGTAGAAAGGGATTGCCAGTGGGTGGGGACCATTTTACGTTGGCTAGGATTGACAACAGGGGCCTTAAATAGCGAAATTTCCCCCTATGAAAGAAAGAAAATTTACGATTGTGATGTCGTTTATGGAACTTCCTCAGAATTCGGTTTCGATTACCTCCGCGACAATTCTATGGCGACGAGGAAAGAAGAGCAGGTCCAAAGAGGCTTTTATTATGCCATTATCGATGAAGCCGACTCCATCTTAATTGACGATGCTCGTACTCCGCTTATCATTTCGGGGCCAACCTCTGAAAGCCGTCAACTTTACGATGAACTTAAAGAGGGTGTAGCAGAACTTGTTCTAAGACAAAGAGATTTTTGCAATCGTCTAGCTTCAGAAGCAAGGAAGGCCCTAGAGAGCCTCCCGAAAGAGGGAAAAAAATCCAAAGAGCAAGAAGAAAAAGAAAGAGAGGCTCTTCACAAGCTCTGGCTAGTTGGCAAGGGAACACCCCAAAACAAAACCTTAAAGAAAATTAAAGAAGATCCTGATTTTCGCGCAGGGATTGATAAATGGGACCTCTACTACTACGCAGATCAAAACAAAGAAGATAAGCTTAAAGCTCTTGCAGAGCTATTTATATTGATTGATGAAAAAAGTAATGAGTTTGAAATCACAGACAAAGGAATTCACGCTTGGGAAGAATGCACCGGGGGTGGAGGAAAATCTGATGATTTCGTCATGTTAGATATCAGCCACGAATACCTATTGATTGATCAAGACCCCAAACTTGATGAACAGGCAAAAACAGAACGCAAACTGGCGATTCAAGAAGAAGATTTAAAACGCAAGGAACGTGCGCATAACTTAAGACAGCTGCTTCGTGCCCACCTTTTAATGGAAAAGGATATTGATTACATCATTAGCGAAGATAAGGTTGTTATCATTGATGAAAATACAGGCAGACCACAACCTGGCAGGCGTTTTGCAGATGGTCTGCATCAGGCTATTGAAGCAAAGGAAAACGTTTCCATCCAAAAAGAAACCCAAACCTACGCCACAATTACTCTACAAAACTTCTTCAGAATGTACGAGCGCCTTGCTGGCATGTCAGGAACAGCAAGCACTGAGGCAAACGAGCTAAAACAAATTTACAAATTAGACGTTTTAGCAATTCCTACGCATAAAAAATGCCAAAGAGAAGATTTTCATGACGAAATCTACATGTCTGAAAGAGAAAAGTATAACGCTATTTTGAAAGAAGTGCGCGATGTCCATGAAAAAGGCAGACCTATTCTTATTGGGACAGAATCGGTAGATGTCTCTGAAAAGCTTTCGCGCATTTTCAAACAAAACCGCCTTGAACATACCGTTCTCAATGCAAAACAACACGATCGCGAAGCAGAGATCATTGCAAGCGCAGGCAAAAGAGGTAGCATCACCATTTCCACTAATATGGCGGGACGAGGAACCGATATTAAGTTAGAGCCCGGTGTAGCCGAAATTGGGGGTTTACATGTTGTTGGAACCACAAGACACCCATCCCGACGTATTGACAGACAGCTAAGAGGCCGTTCTGCTCGACAAGGAGATCCAGGAAGCTCAAGGTTTTATGTTTCTTTTGAAGATTCCTTAATGCGCTTGTTTGCTTCTTCCCCACGCCTTACAGCAATTCTCCAAAGATTTAGGCCACCTGAAGGAGAACCTATTTCCGCTTCTATGCTCAATAAATCCATAGAAACAGCCCAAAAACGTATTGAGCAGCGCAATTACAATATTCGCAAACATACCCTAGAGTATGATGATGTAATGAATAAACAGCGCCAAGAAATTTACGCTTTCCGAAACGATATTCTCCACACAGAAAACATGGTTTCCATTGCAATCGAATTGCTCGAAAATGCGATCACTAAAGCAACGGAGAAATTTTTCAGCAGCCGTGGTGATGTATCTGGATGGGATCCCGAAGGCTTTCGTCAATGGCTTATCTTACATTTTCCTGTATCTTTTGAAGAGGGGTACTTCGACCATGACAATTTAGAAGCAGATGAAATCGAACGACTTGCTGCAGAAAAAATCATTCAAGCTTTTAAAGATAAAATTTCCAGGGAAGATGCCAAGGCAATCCCCTTGCAGGAGGCAGGGATTAGACTTCCTCCACACCCATCGCAAGAAGCTTTGAGACGTTTGATGATCCAAAAAGTAGATCAATTCTGGCAAGAACATCTCCTAAGCATGGACCATTTGCGTACAGACGTAAATCTTAGAGCTGTAGGCAACCGTGACCCTTTAATGGAGTTCAAACATGAAGCATTCGCCTTATTTGATCAACTTAGCGACACTCTCCGCAATGAAATTGCCCAGAGCATCTTTAAGTTTGAGATCATGCTTCCTGCTCCACAGGAACTCCAGAATGTATTAAATCAGCTTAGCCTGGAAAAAAATCGTTCCTTTGTTACAGACTTCGAGCCTTCTCAAAGCACACTAGCTGAGGAGGAGCACCAAAATTCTTCTGAAGAAAAACTTGCCCCAGTGACTGCACAACCCAAAATTGGCAGAAATGACCAATGTCCTTGTGGGAGTGGGAAAAAGTACAAGAAGTGTTGTGGAATTTATCACGAAGATGACAACTAAACCAAGATAACCATTCTCTCTTAAGACAAGTGCTGCAAAAACTTGTCTTAAGATTATTTCTTAATGTAGAAGCATGGTGTTAATGTAAGGGAAAGTAAGTGATACCTTGTGGTAGCTTTAGTCTTACTATTTACAATTTGCTTAAGGCCAAAGTCATCCGCGTCATAATTGTATCGTAGTTTAACGAGTCAGCTATTAAAAAGTTTAAGATGAAAATTTGGATGGACTTATTTTTTACTTTGAGGACGAATTTTTCGTTTCATCATCATCTTGAATATTTGCAAACATGTAACATCCAAGCAGTAAAGAGGGAATGGCAACACCTGCATACAGATACCAGTTTTCGGCATCCCATTGCAGGGTAAAGAGCCCTTTTTCTTCAAAAAGATAGAGAACCAAGGCAAATAAGGAAAACACAGAACCTATTGTCAATAAGACAATCGGAATAACAAAATCTATAAGACGCGTATCAAATTTTAAAAAACTTTTTTTGACTGCAGAAGACTCTTCTTTTTTTTCTTCCTGTTCCTCTTCTGATGCATAGGGAGGCTGATAGGAGTCTTCCTTAGAAGGTGTAAACGGATAAGGAGGCTTGAGAAGATCGAAGTTTAACTCTTCTTGGTGTTCAGGGCTTAAATAAACACCGCAATAGGGGCAATTTTCAATAAACGTTGCTACACTTCCTTCACAATTCCAGCATAACTTTTGTTTAGTGGGTTTATTCATAATTGAATCCCTCAGCCAAATTCTACCTATTTTAACTATAATAAGTAGTGTGCAACTTGCTCATTATTAAAGCAAGGAGCTCGTTAGATTTATTTTTCTCCCCTTCGTCTCTTTTGCCAAACCTATTGCTTCCCTTTATTAAAAATTTACATTAAAATGCTTTAATTCTTCTTACTTATTAATCATTTAAAGGAATAAAGATGGCGGTTTCAAGTTACGATGAGTTTAAAATTAAGCTTGCAAATTTAAGTGATTGGAACCCTTCCACACACTACATCTCCAAAGACCTCTCCATTAAGGAAAAACCCCGAAAACACCGCTACTTCAATTTTATCTTTGCGCTCTTCCGCCGATCGAAAGCAAGCCAAGTCGTAACAGCTGCAAACTCCCTTCGAGAAGCAACTTACGAATATGAATTTTATTTAAAAAAAGATAAAGCTGCTACATGTCAAATAGATACGATTATAAGAAAAATCGAAGACATTTTAGTAAAAGGAAGGACTTCATCAAACCGCTCCTTACAAAACACAGAAAAAAAGACACGGCTGGCCAATCTTTGTGACATGACGCATGAGCGCTGTGAAGAATTACTCTTTGCCCCCTCTCACCTTACTACATCATCAAGCTCAAAGGGACAGACATCTTACGATTCTGATGATTGGGAGGATAAGTGCTGGGCAGATCTACCCCCTCCCCCATCTCAACCTACTATTCCACTAAGTTCGAGGAGAATTCAACAAATTGGGGGAAGCGCTCAGCCAATAGACTTCAAAGGGGGAAAAAAAATTTCTGATGAGGAATTTCCTGATTCGGATGACAACTTTGACGATGTAACTTCTAGTTCGACTCCGGCCACACAATCTCCCACCCCTTCTATTTCCTTGCCACGCCTAAACAATCCTAAGGACCTTGCCGCCTATTTAGAAAAAATATTTAAAACACTTCCCTCTCAGCAAGAAGCTACTGCCCTATTTGAAGCCTTGAACAAACGATTGCAAGAGAGGGACGGCTCAAAACTACTTAAAAGCAATGATGGCCCCTCACTCAACAACGCTCTTCAGATTGCACTTAGCGTTAAAAACCGCTATGAGAGGAGACAGCGTAGCCCAGAATTTAAAAAAGCCCAACTGACCTTCTGCACCCTTTTGCGAAAGAAATTCTTCGCAGAAAGGCTTTGCAGTGATGCAGAAGACTTAAGAGCTCTGCAAACGAAGTTTGAACAACAGCAAAGAGAAAGCGTTCGTCGCTTGACAGGAAATAGCAGGGGCGAGGCCGAGCTTCGTGAACTTGACGAAAAGAACCAAGTAATTGTCCATTTATTAGATGAGTGGACGAATAAGCTTAAAAAAGGAAAACCGATTGCTATCCCCAAGTGGTTTCACTGCACGAAACCTGCGTTTGTTAATGAAATTCTTAAAGGATCTCGCATTGAAAATCGCCATAATGGTGCTTATCCTGGAGCTTTTGCTTCCTCGGTTCCAGAAATGGGGGCGATGGGCTATGGAACTTTTTGTTTTGCATTAAGCAGCAATATAGAAAGACAAACGATCACAGAAGCACAAAAAACCAACATTGCAAACCCCTTCCCCCTTATTACAAATGTTAATGCAGATAACAACTATCCCATTCATGATGACCGAGAACATGCTCCTATCTTTATCCAGAGGAGAAAGCCTAACGTCAAAACAGATCAAGAGGCAGTCGACCGTAAACCACCAAAGGTCTGGGCAGGATTTAGAGCAGATATCACTCTTGAAAAGGGCAAAAAATTGTCCAACCCCTTAAGTTACTATGCTCATACAAATTTTAGTTTCTTCGCGCACATGTTAAGAAATGATGATGAATTTGAAAAGCAGCTTAGTGAAGGAAGCTTAGCAAAATTACATCAAATGGATGTTAGAATATTAACGAGAGAGCAATTTGACACTGTCATCGCCCTTGTCAATGCTACATTTCATTTCCATCTTCCAGCGGAATGGAAAGATGCAGAGCTAATAGGATCCTTCAACATCAAAGGAGCACAAGGCTTCAATCACTTCCCTACCGCTTATGTTCCTCGCACTCTTAAAGATGCGAAAGGAGTGAGAGTCGCCTAATATGCTTTAGATAAAAGCACTCTATTATTAGAGTGCCTTTTTTTTGCGCTCTAATTCTCTAAGTGCTATTTTAATAGCTAGATCACAAAAATCAATTTATCTTTTACAGGGTGACATGGTAGAGCGCAAACAATTTGACATTGCCGTTTTAGGTGGAGGCCCTGGAGGCTACCCTGCTGCAATTAGAGCAGCCCAGCTTGGGAAATCCGTTGCCTTAATTGAAGCAAATGAATTAGGTGGCACGTGTTTAAATCGCGGATGCATTCCTTCTAAAGCGTTAATTGCCTGTGCAAAAAGGTTTAAACAGGTCAAAGAGGCCAAAGAATTCGGCATTCATGTCACGGATGTTTCATTCGATTATTCCTTTATGGTCCAGCGCAAGGATCAAATTGTCAGCCATATCCGCAGAAGTTTAGAAGGGCTTATCTCTACCAACGGAGTAAAAGTTATTAAAGGCTATGGCACGCTGCTCTCCTCGACAGAAATTGAAGTCAGTGGGCAAGATAACTGCATTATTGAAGCGCGTAAAATCATCATTGCTACAGGCTCTGAATCACGAGATATCGCAGCCTTTCCTTTCGATCACAAAAAAATCCTAGACTCTACCTCTTTGCTTAATCTACAAACGCTTCCCAAGAAAATGGCCATTATCGGGGGAGGTGTCATCGGCTGCGAATTTGCTTCTCTCTTCAACATGCTCGGAGTCGAAGTGTCTATCATCGAGATGCTATCCGCGATTTTACCTATGGAGTGTGAAACCGTTTCTTCTTATCTTGCAAAGGCATTTAAAAGACGGGGAATTGCTCTCCACACGGATGTCAAAGTCGAGGCAATTGAAAAAAATGGCCAAGGCATTAAAATTGTTGGCTCCAATCTGCCCCCAATAGAAGCAGATATTGCTTTAGTAGCGGTGGGGAGAAGTTTGAATATCAAAAATATCGGCCTTGAAAAAGTTGGCGTGGCGGTTCAAAACAATAGTCTAATAGCCGTTAACGAGCATATGGAAACCAATATTCCAGGGATTTATGCCATCGGCGATCTCTCCTCAACATGGTGGCTCGCGCATGTGGCAACACATCAAGGTCTTGTGGCCGCAGATCATGCATGTGGCAAATCGGTCAAAATGGATTACACAGCAGTCCCTTCAGTTATTTTTACAGATCCGGAAATAGGCACAGTCGGGTTAAGTGTAAAAAAAGCAAAAGAGCAAGGCTATGATTTTGCTATGGGCAATTTTCCCTTTCAAGCCTTGGGAAAATCACAGGCCACAAGCCAAACAGAAGGTTTTGCCCAAATTCTCTCTGATAAGAAAACAGGTCAAATTTTGGGAGCTCAGGTGATTGGCCATGAAGCATCGGCTTTAATTGCTGAGTTAGCACTGGCTATTGCCAATGAACTCACTATCGAGTGCATCACAGAAACGATTCATGCTCACCCCACGATTGCTGAAAGCTGGTTAGAAGCCGCCTTGCTAGCTGAAGGGCTGCCTGTCCATTTTCCACCAAAGGCTAAATGATGGATGAGCAAATTTTTGACCATCGGCCCAAAGTGAAAAAGCTTAACGTTCTCCCAAACCACCATGAAGAAAATAACCCCTTGAGAGTTGTCGGCTCCGGACGTTTTCCAAGTTGGCTTCACCGCAAATTGCCAAAGGGAGGTAATTTATGGCAAACAGATGCCGCCATCAGCCAACAACGTCTAGCAACAGTTTGCGAGGAGGCAAAATGCCCTAATCGCTTAGAATGCTGGACAAAAAAAACAGCGACCTTTTTAACAATGGGAAAACAGTGCACGCGAAGCTGCGGTTTTTGCAGTATCGCCCATGCCAAGGCCCCTCCCCCCCTAGAAAAAGATGAACCTGCCCGTATTGCTGAGTCAGTTAGATCTTTGGGCCTTAAACACGTAGTACTTACTCAAGTCGCTCGAGACGATCTTCCCGATGGAGGAGCCGAGCACCTTGCTTTGATTATCGAAGAAATTAGAAAAGTAAATCAAGAAGCCACGATAGAAATTCTGACTTCTGATTTTGATGGCAATCAACATGCTTGGCAAACTATCTTAGAGGCAAAACCAGAGATTTTTAATTATAATATTGAAACAGTAAAGGCGCTGACTCCTAGGGTACGTCACAAAGCTACCTATAAAAGAACCTTAGACTTTCTCTCCTTTCTACATCAGTACAGGCAAGGAACTAATCTATTCATAAAATCGGGATTAATGGTTGGCTTAGGGGAAAATAAAGAAGAGGTTTTTGAAACCCTTCACGACCTAAAAAAAGCAGGCTGCGACATCATTACGATCGGTCAATATCTTCAGTCAAACTCCAAAAAACTTCTCGTCAAAAGGTTTGTTACGCCAGAAGAATTTAAAGAATACGAAGAATATGGCTACGCAATTGGGGTGCGTTTTATGTATGCTGGACCTTTTGTACGCTCCAGTTACAATGCAGATCATGTAATCCAAAAACTTAAAGAATCATAAAATATGGATTTAACAGACGACTACGATAGTTTTTCTCTCGGCGATGCAATGGATAATGCGGTATTGATGCATCGCGATGCCCATTTTGGGGGCAATTTTGCATTGATGATTGACTACTACCAAAATGAAGGCAAAGGAGTCTACGACGACTTCAGCCTTAACCGCATTGAAGAGCTAGCAGCCTACGAAAAAGCTATCCAACAAAATCTTGCTTCTCAACTGCTTACAGCCCCAGAGATCGAAAAAATTGTTTTAGCAAAAGAAGCTTATCAGCAACTGAGCAAGCTCTATGATGGAAAAGACGACAAAGTAACCTATCCTCGTTTAATAGCCGATTTGATTTTAAGTGAAGAAGAAAACCCTGTTCAAGAAATTGAAGCTATCGTCCAAGAAAAAAAAGCCATCGTTCCCGCTTTATTGAATTTGGTGCGCGCTGAAGATTTCTATGATCCGCTATTTCCTGGATATGGCAAGGCACCTTTGTTGGCGGCAAAATGCCTTGGACTTATTGGGGATTCAAGTGCAATCATTGCTCTTTTTGAATCCATAGGCAAAGGGGATTTTTTTGATGACGACATTGCTTTAAATGCTTTGAAGGAGATTGGCGAACCGGCAAAACATTTTTTGCTCAAAGTATTGCAAGGAAAACCTATCAATGAAGACAACGAACGAGCCGCAATTGCTCTGCTAACATTTAAAGCTGACCCAGAAATTGCGTCGACTTGCTTTCATTTGCTACGATCCCTTGATCTTAAAAAAGAGATTCCTCTAGCAACTTACCTAATTTTAGGCTGTGAAGGACTAGAAGATGAAAAAGAACGACAGCAATTTGAACAATTAGCGCACGATCCACAATTCCCTAAAGAATTACAAGCAGATTTGAAGAGCATTATCCAAGAATGGAAGCACAAAGAAAAGACCAACAGTTAGCGGTTATTGTTCCCTACAGAGATCGAGAAGAGCATCTGAAGCAATTTGTGCCTCATTTGCAAGGTTTTTTACGAGACCAACCGCATCGCATTTACATCATCGAACAGGCTAGCGGCAAGTCTTTTAACCGTGGCAAACTTCTAAATATTGGATTTTCTAAAGCAAAAGGATCCTGTGACTACGTTTGCTTTCATGATATCGACATGTTGCCTGTAGAGGCTGATTACTCTTATTCTGAGGTTCCCACTCATTTGGCCACTCACGTTGAACAATTTAAATTTGCCATGCCTTACCCCGATTATTTCGGAGGGGTAACACTTTTTAACCTTCATGATTTTGCTTTAATCAATGGCTATCATAACGATTATTTCGGATGGGGTTTAGAAGATGACGATTTGCGTTTGCGTTGTTTTTTGCATGGATTAACTGTCCAATCAAGAAGCGGAACCTTTCTTTCTTTAGAGCATAAACATGCAGAGGAGATACATCCCGACACACAAAGAAATCGCCGTTTATTTGAAAAATTTTATCAGGGAGAAATTGCCATGTTAGCAAATGGCTTAGATTCACTTGCCTATAATCTTATAGAGACCCAAGCTACTCCTGACTATACTAAAATTTTAGTCGAATTATAAACCTTTTAACAAAAAGAACTTATGAATCAATTTATTCAATTTTTCTTACTTGTTAGCTTTTTATCAAGCTGTGCTTCTCGAGATGATGAGTTTCTTGTCATTACGGTCGATGAAAGACAGACTCCCGAAAGCCTAGAAAAAGCACTTGAGACCAATGGCACTGAAAGTACTTCTACTAATGAGCCCTCTCTTTCATCAGAAATGAAAAAAGAAATTCGTTACCAAAGCTATTTGACAACTCTTCTCACGCAAGCAATTAACAAAATCGAGGGCATCGTTGATACCGAAGTGGAGCTAAAATTCCCAGAAGGAGAGTCTGGCAAAAGCAACACCTCCGCTACAATTGTTATCAAGCACACTGGCATTTTAGATAATCCAGATTATCAGCTGATGATCAAGCGCTTAGCCGTTGCTGTCGTACAAGGACTCCAACCTGAAAATGTCACGATCATTTCAACCAAAGTGGAATCTAGTAGTGAATTCAAAAATTCAGTGGGGCAAAACAGCTAAAGAAGCTATACTCTTCAAACTACCATAAAGCAAGAGAACCTACGATCAAATGTTGATCGTGTTCCCTTTGCTTTTGTTAGAAGCTTAGTATTTTACCTAAAAGATTTAGAATGCTAGCATCCAGTTAACCTCGGGTTCTTAAAAGTTACCCTATGCAACCTTGTGTCTGCCATATACCAAAGGGACTTGAAGCTAAAGAGCAAGAAACCTGTAAACCCATTTTTAACAGATAAATATGAAACATTTAGCCAAAATCTTCCTTCTTTTAAGCATTTTGCTTCTAACGAGTTGCGAATCTCGACGAACCATTGTTAATGGCTTAGATGAAAGAGAAGCTAATGAAATTGTGGTGTTTTTATCAACGCGAAATATCGATGTTGCTAAGGTGCGAAGCACTGAAGGGACAGGCGGAGGCGGCCAAAAACTTGTCTTATGGGATATCAGTGTAAGGAACGACCAAGCGACAGATGCCATGTCTATTTTAAACCAAGCTGGACTGCCAAGAAAACGAGGACAGAATCTTCTAGGCATTTTCGCCAATGTGGGATTAGTACCCTCAGAAATGCAGGAAAAAATACGCTACCAAGCAGGCTTAGCTGAACAAATAGCAAGTACAATCCGTAAAATTGATGGTGTTTTGGATGCTGAAGTGCAAATTTCTTTCCCCGAAGAAGATCCTTTAAACCCCGGGGCTGAAAAAAAAGAAAAAGCAACGGCATCTGTTTATGTTAAACATTCTGGTGTTCTAGATGACCCAAACTCCCACCTTATCCCCAAAATTAAACGCCTCGTTGCAGCTAGCGTTCCTGGCCTTAGTTTTGATAACGTCACAGTGATTCCAGATAGAGCGCGCTTTAGTGAAGTCCCTCAAGGCCTCCTCATAGGCAGTGAAGAGCGTCCTTTTGTGAATGTTTGGTCGCTCATTGTGGCGCAAGAATCCTTAACACGCTTTAGAATTATTTTCTTTTCTTTTACATTGCTACTGCTCTCTCTCCTACTTCTCTTGCTCTGGCTCCTATGGAAACTTTACCCCATCTTGCGCTCGCATGGAGGGCTAAAAGAGCTTTTCACCATTAAACAAATTCAAGATACAGCTGAGCCAAAAAAAGAAGAAAAGCCCGGGGATACCGAGCATGCTGCCAAGGAAGTTGAGGAGCAAGGTCTTGTGGATGAGGACATCGACGAAACGTAATGGCTTACGAACTCAGTTTAAAACAGCAAATCTACTTGCGCATTCTACTTAACTACTTTCACGGAGAACAGCAAGAGGCTCTTTTAAAAGGGCTACCACCTCCTCAAGCTAGAGAGATTGCTGGGTTAAATATTGATAATAATGACCCTTCCCTTATTTTCTTACATCCTCAAGAGGCCATTGGTTCTATTCACTATTCATGGATCGCCGAAGAAATCAAAAAACAACCTTCCACACTACAAAGATTTTTTATCTCGGCAGCTACCCCAACACAGCAGCTAGGCTTAACAAAACTCTTAGGTAAAAATGGTTCAGGAGAACTAGCCCCAGCTCTGTCTGTCTACTTTTGTTACCAATTGTATATAAGTTTAGAGATGCAGAACCTTTTGCCAAAGCCCTTTCTTCCCAAAACCCCTTTACTGCGCTTACTACAACTTTCAAAAACACAACTTGTTACCCTAATCGATTTTTTTGGGCTTTATGATCTAGCAGAAGAGATGCGAACAATTGTCAACACGAAAAATTTAAAAAATATTCATGCCTGCCTCTCACCTAAAAAACATCAATTTTTGCGCATTTGCCTCCATCTAAAGGAAAGGTTAGTCGCACCAAAGCTCCAGTTAGATAAATGGGACGGAAATTGCCAAGAACTTCAAAAGAGGCTTCATCGCCGTGGACTCAGTCGTTTAGGCAAAGCACTCATGGGGCAAAACCCTGATTTTATATGGTACTTGGTTCACACGCTTGATATTGGAAGAGGGAAAATTTTAGTCGCTCAAGCACCGGGGCAAGAGCTACCGGGAATTGCCAGCCTATTACAGACTCAACTATTAAATTTAATTGATTTTCTCGAAGGTGCAAAGTGAAGAAAAAATTTTTTTCCTTAATAAAAGGTGCAACCATTCATCTTGCCCCTCAAACTAAAATCTTGCCAAAGGAAGAAATTGCCACTCTTTTAGATGGAAAGGGCGTTTTAAATGCCATCAAAGAAGATGCGGAAGCATTTCGACTTCAAGTTGTGGAAGAAGCTGAAAAAATTAAAGAAAAAGCCCAATCTGAAGGATATGAGGAAGGCTTTAAAAACTGGGCAGAACATGTAGCGAAGCTTGAGGAAGAGATTGCTAATGTGCGCGTGGAAATGGAGAAGCTCATTATCCCTGTCGCGCTTAAAGCAGCTAAAAAAATTGTCGGAAGAGAAATCGAGCTCTCCGAAACGGCTATTGTTGATATTGTTTCTAATTCTTTAAAAGCAGTTTCTACTCACAAAAAAATTACCGTTTACGTTAATAAAAAAGATCTTGAGTCTTTAGAAAAGCACAAGCAACAATTAAGAGATATTTTTGAAAACCTAGAAGTATTTAGCATTATGGAAAGAGCAGATATACAGCCAGGGGGCTGCATTATAGAGACAGAAGGAGGCATCATTAATGCTCAGCTTGAAAATCAATGGCGTACATTAGAAAGAGCTTTTGACATGTTAATGAAAACAAAACAAAAGGGATAGACCATGTCTTTTGTGAAAAAGGGCCTTATCTTCGTCGTCATCTGTTCTATTTTCTGGCTTAATCCAGAAACATTATTTTCCCAAGATGAAAATATGCTCCCAAGGGGACGTAACGTACAATCTGTGGATAAATCTGCAGTACCTATCAAACCGCAAGACTTACCCCCCAATGTTAGAAATCCACAAAGTGTTTTTACAAACGTTTTCGATACCTTTCAAAACCCTTCGCTGATTACACAAGCAGCAGCCCTTGCTTTTATGTCTCTGCTGCCTTTTATCATCATGATTTTGACATCTTTCATGAAAATTGTGATTGTGCTTTCGCTGCTAAGGAGTGCTTTAGGTGTCCAGCAAGCTCCCCCTAACCAGATTATTAATGGCGTCGCCTTTATGTTGAGCTTATTTGTGATGTACCCGACTGCCTTAAAAATGTACGATAGTGCACATCAAGTTGTCGCTCAGACTCAAGTACCGACCTCTCTTTTAGCCCCTGAATCCTCTTCCTATATTCTTCAGGTCGCTACGGCAGCAAGGGAACCTTTAAGAGAGTTTTTAAAAAAAAATTCTCTTGTAAAACACCAGGCATTGTTTTACAGGATGGCATTTAAGACGCTGCCAGAGACTCATCGTGATAATTTAAAACCCGATGATTTTATGATTGTCGTTCCTTCATTCATTACAAGTCAGCTAAAAGATGCCTTTGAAATTGGAGTACTTATCTACATCCCTTTCTTTGTAATCGATCTAGTGACATCAAATATCTTGCTTGCTATGGGAATGATGATGCTCTCCCCTGTAACCATTTCTATGCCACTTAAATTATTTTTACTGGTCATGTTGGATGGTTGGACCCTACTCATTGAAGGATTAGTTGCTACCTTTAGATAAGGAGTCATATGTTTCACTCTCAAGTTGTACAATTAGCTTACCAAGGACTGCTTTTAATCTTGATTTTATCCGCACCTCCGATCCTGATCAGCCTTTTTTTTGGGATTATTGTGGCTATTTTTCAAGCGGCAACGCAAATTCAAGAGCAAACCCTCTCTTTTACGATCAAGCTTGTTGCCGTAACTTTAACTTTAATGATTTTAGGAGGGTGGCTAGGAGCACAAATTATGAGCTTTTCCTTAAATATCTTTACTAACTTCCCTAAATGGAGCATCGGAAGTCCATAAGCATGGAAGTGGATTCGGCATATGCAACGCTATTTTTAAACAGTGCCTTTGCAAAAGGAGATTTCCTTGGAGCTTTGACACTTGTTATTCTTTTTTTAGGACGGATGCTCCCTATTATTGCTCTGTCTCCTTTTTTTGGTGCTCGTATTCTTCCTCATCCCGTAAAAGTTGTTTTCGCCCTAACGCTTTTTGTGATTTTCTTGCCCAAACTCCTTGAAGTAACAACAACGCCAATTACTTTTAATCTCATGTCGCTCTTCCTATTGGCTAAAGAATTTTTTGTCGGATTTTGCATGGGTTATGTCATTAGCATTCCTTTTATTATTGTGCAAACAACAGGCATCATTATTGACCACCAGAGAGGAGGGGCGAGCTTGATGGTCAATGATCCTACTATTCAAAACCAATCCTCCCCTCTAGGGACTTTATTTAACTTTGTTCTTATCTATCTTTTTTTTCTAATTGACGGGCCTTTTTTAGTAATAGACCTTCTTGGAATTTCCTATGATATCATTCCTCCAGATCGCTTTATTAACCCCGATTTTTTTAGAAAAAATTCAGCTTTCTGGTCGATGCAAATGGATGTTCTCAACCGTGTCATGGTGATAGGGATCCAGCTTGCTACCCCTGCTTTATTGATTATGCTGATGACTGATTTGTTCTTAGGCATAGCAAATCGCCTAGCTCCACAAGTACAAATCACGTTTTTGGGCATGGCACTGAAATCCCTACTAGGCCTGGGAATTGTCTGTTTGGGATGGTATTTATTCCTCGAGGAAGCAAATCGTGACTCCTATCGCTGGATTTATGCCATCCGAGATATGCTCAATATGTTCAAGCCAAGTGTCCCCCCTCTTAATTCTTAATCTTTTCTTTTTAGTAATAAATTTTCATTTATCTCTTTTTTTGTTATAAAAGTAACAAATTATGAGGATAATATGAAAAACTGTTTGGAAATGTTAAATAATAGACCTCTCGCATAACTTGCTTTGCTTGAAAAAATTGATCATTTTTGAGTGAATTTATCGGAAAATTTTGAGGGCATATGAGTGCATATGGTTGAAAAATTTAACGATAAAGTCGCCAAAAAGGGTAACTTTAGCAAGCAAATGAACTTATGCAAGAGGTCTAATATTGGCAAGCAATTAGCTTATGGTCCCTCTACCTTCTCGGGAGTAAAAAATAAAAAGCAAGGAATCCTTTGGGCTATCGCAGCAACGGTATTGAGCGTAGCAACAATTGTTTTTGCATTAGTCACAGTTGTGGGAGCTGCTTTAGCCGTCAGCACCCTTGCAACCGGTGCTGGGACCGTTTTAGGAATTGTTCAACTAATCAATACAGCTACAAGCTTAGTTGTACTATTAGGACTTGGAGTTTTTACGTATAATTGCGTAAGAAACGCACATCATCACTTTAGTGGCAACAAGATAGAAGTTACAAGAGAATTGAAAATGGAGATCCGGTAGAAGAAGCAGCCTTTTGAAGACGCTCATGGAGCGTTTTCCACAACCCAACTTGAGGAAAATCATTGTCAATCCAAGCGACTTTTCTTTCTTGAAGATCTAGCTGGCGTAGGAGATGATATAAGGATTTGGCGACCTCTTGGGGTTTTTCTAAGCTTCCCCAGCGCCAAACTTCAGCCGAGGTGGGGTATTCCCGGCCTTCAAATCCGATGATTAAAGAAGCCTCTAAAAATGGACCTCCTAATATTAGCTTTGCCTTTGGTGAATAATGACGGTAACATTGGCCCGGACACAATGGAGTAGACCTACTTTTCAAGTAATCAGGCGCATAGGGCAATACAGAACAAAAATCTTCAGCGGCAAGTGCTCCTAAACGAGCGATCACCCAACGTTCTTCGTGAAAAATAAGGATTGTTGATTCTAACCCCTTACTACAAGCTCCCCCATCTAAAACAGGAAAATCCCTGCCAAAATCTCTTTCAACATGTGAATAATAAGTGGAGGAAGGACTCCCTGATAAGTTAGCAGAAGGAATAACAAGAGGACCTGTGTTTTCTAAAACTTCCCTTGCTATGGGGTGACTCGGAAACCGAAAAGCAGTTGTCGGCAAGCCAGCAGAAACCTGATGGGGAATTTTTTCTGGGATGGTAGGTAAAATAAGGGTTAAAGGACCTGGCCAAAAAGCTTGGGCTAACTCTTCGAAGTGGGGAGGCGTCTGGTCAACGTAAGACGTGATAGCTTGCAAGGAAGAGATATGTACGATAAGGGGATTATTTGCAGGTCGATTTTTTAAATCGAAAATTTTCTGAATAGCCGATGGGGCTTTCAGAGAAGCTGCTAAACCATAAACGGTCTCCGTTGGAAGAGCGACAACATCTCCTCGCAAAAGGAGAGAAATAGCTTGGTTCACATCCACTTTCATATTAAAGCTACTTTAGTAAAGCTATGATTTCTAAAAGACTTTGCTTAAAGAAATCGATTTCTTGTTTCGTATTATAAAGGCCAAACGATGCTCGAGCTGTTCCAGGAACGCCAAAGTGGCGCATCACCGGCTGGGCACAATGATGTCCTGTTCTAATAGCAATCCCCTTCAGGTCCATCATTGTACCGATATCCAGGGGATGAATGCCGTTAACGACAAAGCTTAAAATGGCTCCTTTATGAGGGGCTTGCCCAATGATCCTAAATCCTGGAATATCTCGTACTTGCTCTGTCGCATAAATAATGAGCTCATGCTCCCAAGCTTGTATGTTATCCATCCCTAAGTGATTAAGATAATCAATGGCCGTACCAAGCCCGATCACTTCCGCAATCAAGGGAGTTCCTGCTTCAAATTTTAATGGCAATTCGGCATAGGTGGTTTTCTCGAAAGTAACTTCATTGATCATATCACCCCCTCCTTGATAAGGAGGCATTTGCTTTAAAAGCTCTTCTTTGCCATAAAGGATGCCAATCCCTGTCGGTCCATAGATTTTATGACCAGAGAATACATAAAAATCCGCATCTAAATCCTGCACGTCTAAAGGCAGATGAGGGGCAGCTTGCGCACCATCTACTAAGACCTTCGCTCCGCTTTCATGGGCCAAAGAAATTATTTCTTTCACAGGGTTAATGGTGCCTAATGAATTAGAAACGTGAGTTATCGCAACAAGTTTTGTTTTTGGTGATAAAAGCTTTTTAAAAGCTTCAATATCTAAAACACCGAGTTCATCAATAGGAACCACTTTTAAAGAGGCTTTCCTCTCTTCACAACAAAGTTGCCAAGGGACAATATTAGAATGGTGTTCCATCTCTGTGATTAAAATTTCATCTCCTTCTTGAATAAAAGCCTTTCCGAAAGAAAAGGCCACAAGATTAATGGATTCAGTAGTACCCCTTGTGAAAATGATCTCTTCTTTTTTTGCCGCATTTAGGAATGCACGCACTTTTTCGCGCACGTTGACATATTCTTGAGTCGCATGGAGAGAAAGTTCATAAATAGCGCGATGTACAGTCCCATAATGGTTTTGGTAAAAGTTAGAAATGGCGTCAATAACAGTTTGAGGCTTCTGTGCCGTGGCGGCAGTGTCAAAATAAATAAGAGGCCGACTATGCATCGTTTTTTTAAGAAGGGGAAAGTCTTGCCGTAGCTTAATGAAGTCATTAAGATCCATGCGCCTACCTTTTATTTTAATGTATGCTGGATTCTCTTAGTTATATCTTGCAAAAGAGAAAAAATAGGGATTTTTTCTATTATCTCATTACAAAAACCTAAAACTAAAAGCTTCTTAGCTTCTGCAGAGGACAGCCCTCTTGTCTTTAAATAAAAGAGTTGATTTTCATCTAACTGACCTACCGTGGCTCCATGTGAAGCTTTCACGTCATCTGCAAAAATTTCAAGATTAGGCTTACTCTCTGCCGTTGCAAGATCGCTCAAAATAAGATTGTTATTTAATTGAAATGCCTGCGTTTTCTGCGCTTCCTGATAAACGTAAATTTTCCCTTCGAAACTAGAATGAGAGGCATCATCTAAAACACCTTTAAAGAACTGCATTGAACGGCAGTCTCTCGCTTGGTGATTCATTAGAATATGCTGATGTGCTTCTTTCTTTTCTTTAAGCACACAAAGACCATTTAGATGACATTCAGAGTTTTCTCCAATCAGATCTACTCTGTAGTCAAAGCGCACCCCTTGACCACCATCAGTTATGCAAATCGCCTTTAAAGAGCTATCGCGTTTTAAGCTTGCTCTTAGAGCCTCGAAATACCAAGCCTCAGCTGATAGGCCTAAAACAGATTGTGTGAGAGACACATGAGCGTTCTCTTCGATGGAAAAATTAATGGAAGCATTGACGAAGTAATTTTGTCCATTCATCTGAGCTACTGTAGAAATAAATGTCGCCTCCGACTCTGCACCTAAAAAAATTTCGATTTTTGGAGCCATCATCGAGGAATTTACTTCCCCATCAAAGACTTGCAAAATATGAATCGGATTAGTAAGGCGCATTTTTGGGGAAATATAAATAAAGCTTCCACTTGCACTCAAAGCTCCATTAAGAGAAGCAAAAGGGTCGAGCTCTTTTTGAAGGCGTTGGGACGTTTGGTTATTAAGAAGTGGCCCAAAAGTCTTCATTGCATCAGTCAATGAACTCACTAACACATTTTTTGGTAAATTCTGCAATTCAGATAATTCCGGTTCAAAAACGCCGTTCGCAAAAACAAGTGTAGAGCCACGGCATTCAGGCAAAAGATAGGGTAACAAGTCTTCGCGAGTCGTCTGGCTCTTTGCAGGCACTTGAAATTTTTTCGCAAATAGCTGTCGCAAGTTAACATAGCGATACACTTCAGTTTTTCGATCAGGCAAACCTAAAGCAAGGAAATGATCCCAATACTTTGCTCGAAGCCTCTGAAGAGGATCGCTTAATTTGTAATTAGTGTAAATGCTGCTAACATCTTGTTGAAAGCGTTCTTGGTCTGTCTTAAGATCCGAAGTCATTTTAAGAATTGCTTTCCTTTGCTTGTGGATTTAACCAGTCATAGCCTTTCTTCTCTAATTCTAAAGCTAATTCAGGTCCTCCCGATTCAACAATTTTACCGTCTAACATCACATGAACACGATGAGGGTGGATATAGTCTAGTAATCTTTGATAATGGGTGATCAGTACAAGTCCTTTTTCCTGGGACATCAATTGGTTTACCCCCTTTGCTACGATACGCATCGCATCGATATCGAGGCCAGAATCCGTCTCATCCAAAATACTAAAATCTGGATTTAGTAATGCCATTTGAAGGATTTCATTGCGCTTTTTTTCTCCACCAGAAAAACCTTCATTCAAATTGCGCTCCTTAAACTCTTCTTTGATATCCATCAGGAGCATTTTTTCTTTAAGTAAGACGTCAAACGCCTCTTCAGACATTTGCTCCTCTCCTCGTGCTTTGCGATTTGCATTGATGGCGGCACGCAAAAACTGAAAATTACTAACCCCAGGAATTTCGACGGGATACTGGAAGCCCATGAATAAACCAAGGTGAGCGCGTTCGTTGGGTTCTAATTTTAAAATATTTTGCCCTTTAAAAAGCACTTCCCCAGAAGCTTCGTAAGAGGGATGGCCAGCAAGAACCTTAGCTAAAGTAGATTTACCGGCACCATTGGGTCCCATAATGGCATGGATTTCGCCCGGCTTAACAGAAAGGGTTAAACCCTTTAGGATAGGCTTATTATCAATGTGGGCATGCAAATTTTTAATTTCTATCATCTTTTACTCAAAATTAATTAGCCGACGGAATTTTCCAGCTTTAAAGTTAACAGTTTTTGGGCTTCAGTAGCAAATTCGAGAGGAAGCTCTTTAATCACATCCTTGCAAAAGCCATTGACGATCATGCTGATTGCATCTTCTGTATCTATCCCTCTAGACTGAAAATAGAAAAGTTGTTCTTCATTCATTTTAGAGGTTGAAGCTTCATGCTCAATTTCAGATGTAGAATTCGCTACTTCAATGGAAGGAAAAGTGTTAGCTGAACAAGTACTTCCCACTAGCATTGAATCGCACTGCGTATAATTCCTCGCACCTTTTGCTTTGGGAGAAACTTTTACAAGTCCTCTATAGCTATTGTGAGACTGGTCTGCAGAAATTCCTTTTGAAATAATCGTTGAACTTGTCTCTTTTCCAATATGAATCATTTTCGTTCCCGTATCTGCCTGCATATGCCCATTAGTCAATGCAACGGAATAGAATTCACCAACAGAATGGTCTCCTTGGAGAATACAACTAGGGTATTTCCAAGTGATTGCGGCGCCAACTTCCACCTGAGTCCATGAAATTTTAGAAAAGGCACCCTGACACTTACCTCTTTTAGTCACAAAATTGTAAATACCCCCCTCACCCGTTTTCGGATTTCCTGAATACCAATTTTGCACAGTCGAGTATTTAATGGTTGCCCGTTCAAGAGCGACAAGTTCCACCACAGCTGCATGCAGCTGGTTGTTGTCAAAAGCAGGGGCAGTACATCCCTCAAGATAACTTACATAGGATCCTTCCTCGGCAACGATTAGGGTGCGTTCAAATTGCCCAGACTCTTTATCGTTAATACGGAAGTAGGTGGACAATTCCATTGGGCAATGAACCCCCTTAGGAACATAGACAAAGGAGCCATCAGAAAACACTGCGGAGTTAAGTGCAGCAAAGAAATTATCCCCAATTGGCACAACTGTACCTAAATATTTTTCAATAATCTCAGGGTAAAGGTGGATGGCCTCAGAAATAGAACATAAAACAACGCCTGCCTCCTCTAATTTTTTTTTAAAGGTCGTTCCAATGGAAACGGAATCGAAAATCATATCGACAGCCACATTAGACAAACGCATCTGTTCATCAAGGGGAATGCCGAGACGCTCAAAAGTTTTCAAGATTTCTGGATCCACTTCATTAAGAGAATTCACCTTGGCTTTTTGTTTAGGAGCCGAATAATAGGTGATGTTTTGGTAATCAATGGGTGAATAAGAGACGTTAGCCCATCTTGGTTCTTTCATTTGTAGCCATCTTTCATAGGCTTTCAAACGAAATTTTAATAAAAAATCGGGCTCATTTTTTTTTTGTGAGATGGCGCGAACAACTTCTTCACTCAAACCTTTTGGCAAGCTCTCTGTCTCGACTTGAGTGACAAAGCCATATTTGTACTCAGATTTTTTTGAAAACTCTAAATCTGAAGCCATACTTTGCTCCAAAACCTCTCCCTTAAAACACTTATTATAATATAAAACATATAAATTTAACATTTTGTATAATTGACTGTCAATTTTTAACTCCCCTCTTTTTAGAGTGAAAAACACACATAAAGAAGCTTGCTTTTATCTCAAAATAACTCAATAATCTTGCCTTAAGAATTCTTATTGAGACTTTTTCATGCAGATCTATCTGGCCCTTATCCTTCTCGTCGCAATGGGCACTGGTTGCGCTCCAAAAAACTCCTGTGATTACGATCTTTACGGAGCAGATGAATTTGTGATTGACTCCTACCAAATTCGCAAGGGAAAAGCAGCGATTTTGGAGATGCAAGGCGTCTGTCTTGAAGATATTTCCGAAGAAGCCATGTGCGAGTATAAAGATCTTATTGCAGAAGATGATATTCTTAATATTGTTGTCTACCATCCTAACCGCCGCGATCTTATGGAATCGTTTCAATTCATCAATGGTGCAGTCGGCGGATTTAAAGTGCGTAATGGCAGGGTGGATCTTCCTGACGTCCCGCCTGTAGAGGTTGCCGGACTTTCTCTTGATGAAGCCAAAGAAAAGCTTCATAAAATTTTAAATCAAGAAATCAAAGACATTGACGTTTTTGTGACCTATAGGGACCGTCTCTCGAGAAAGGTAGAACTTACAGGCCTCACAGGACTGTCTGTCCTCCCAGTAGATGGAAAAATTCGCCTGAATGAAGTGATTGCCCATGCACATATTGCAGGTGATGCCAATTTATTCATGAGCTATCTTTTGCGCAATGGTATCCCCCAAAACATCGATTTTCACAAGTTGCTTGTAGAAGGAGATATGTCTTATAACATTGTGATGAGGGGTGGAGACAAAATTTATATTGCTAAACCCTTAGACGCCAGTGTCATGATTATGGGAGAAGTTAATGCTCCTCGCGCTATCCCCTTAATCTACGGCTACATGTCCCTAAGAGAAGCTCTTGTCATGGCAGGAGGCATTCCTTTTACAGGTGACAAACGCTGCATTCAAGTGATTCGCGGCAATTTGCAATGCCCTAAAATCTATGTTCTCTCTTGGCAACACATCGTGCATTTGCCGAATGATAGCCTTCTTTTAATGCCAGGGGATACTGTTTACGTTTCACCGAAACCGATTACAGAGTGGAATCGTTTCATTGAACAACTACTTCCAAGCTATTGGGGCGTGCAAAATGTCTATAACATTTATAAGCTTAGCTCTGGGTAAAAATGGAAAAATTCACAGAGAATCAACATCCAAAAGAACTACGTTATGCCTTGACCGACTATTGGGTTCTTTGCTCAAAATTTAAACGATTCATCTTCATTTGTATCTTCTTTGGCGCTCTCTTAAGCGGAGGATACGCTCTTACAAGGAATGTTTACTTTCTCACCACAGCTACCTTTAGAGACAAGGGAAAACCGCAGACGACTTTTCGCTCTTCCTTATCTGACTTCATCTTTAGCAACGGATCCATGGCAGAAGATAGTGAGACCATTTCTACTTTAAAATCGCGCAAATTACTCTCTAAAGTGATCCAGGAGCTTGGCATGCAAGCTTTGGTTGCACCAGTGCATTCTTCATTTATTGATTGGAGCTATTTTTGGGATAATCTTTTAGCAGAGTATGCTTATTGGACAAAAACAAGAATGCCCATCTTAAAAGAATTAGATCAGCCTTTTATTGCTAGGAATGTTGCCTATCGCGGTGAAGTTCCTTCTGGGATTGTAGTGCAGATTGTTGATGATGCGCATTTTAAAATCCTAAGTGAAAAGGAAAATGTGGTGGGAGCTTTCGGAGAACTCTACGTTGGCAATGAGTATTCTTTTGTTCTTAAAAAAACTGGCACTTCCCCTCTTAAAGCAGGCCAACTATTTACGATTGGTTTTCTGCCCTTAGATCTCGCCGTTCAAACCAATGCCTCTCAAATGGTGATTGAAATCGACAGAGAAGACAAGACACTTTTGAGACTTAATTATAGACACCGCAACCGTCAGTTTGCAGCAGAATTTTTAAATACTTTAATGGATGCATACCAAGATCACTTGAAAAATGAGCACAAATACCTCTCTAATTTTCAGCTTGATTATTTAAAAAGCCGCCAAGATGAGGTTGGCAGTGACCTTCAGGTAATGATGGAAAAACACGCCTTGCGCATTTCGAATGATCTTTCTTCCAACGGTTTTTTAGATTCCGAAAAGGAAATGGACTTTCTTGCTGGCAATATGCACAATTTACAGCAAAAAATTTCTGAAATAGATTTTGAGAAAAAAAGACTCGAAAAACTCAACGATTTGGAATTTGTCTACTATGATCAATATGGAGGACGCGGCGATTCGGCTGTGATCAATCAGCTTCTTGGAGAAATCAGAGGCCTTAAACAACAAATCGATGTATTAAACTTTTCTTTGGAAAAACAACGAAAACTAGATAATGTAGCTGTCAAAAATATCTTGGATGGCCAATTTGCTGAATTGCATGATGTGCGGGCAAAATTAAAGGAGGCAAAAGAGCTCTCTATGGCCATAAAATCGGGCGAAAATTTAACCTCTACTGACACCTTATTTCAACCCTCACAGGAAATCGCCCCCATTTGGTTTAACTCTATTAACCATTTCACAAGTGAAGAAGATCAACTTTGTTATAAAACTCAACTCTGTTCTTATTTAGATAACTTAAGCGACATGCTACGTCTTAAAGAGGCAACAATTGGTGAAAGAATTAAGCACCAGCATAGGCCAGACGAAGAATTTCAAGGGATTACCTTAGAGACAGCAAAGGCTCTTTTTTTAAACTACACAGCCTCTATGACTGACTTGCAAAGCCAAATTAAGCAGCTTAACTTTATCATCGAGGAATTACATAAGCCTGACTTTGAAGTCTGTTCGCTGACAGCCGTCCTCCATGACCCTATTAGTGCAGAAAGAATTGCAAAAGCAAGTATGTTGCTCATTAATTTAAAAGACGAAAATAATCGCACTCAAAAAGAGATGTCAAGAATCCGTGACGAGCTGAATATGCTAAAACAGTTTCTTGCTGCTCATATCGAACAAATGATCCAACTCTACAATCTTCGAGAGAAAGTGCTGCAGGACAAAATCTACGCTCTTCAAAGTTTGACTTTAGAGCTCAGCTATCAACAAATTTATGTTTTGAAGAAAAATTTAACGGACTACTTAGCTACACGTTTAGACAACTTGGATAATGAAAAGCATCTCATTCATGAACATCAAAGCGATTTAAATGCTCGCATGTCAAAAATCCCTTCCCGATGGGCTGCAGAAAAACTTGTTTTTCAGCATCTGACTTCTCATCAGAAATTTCTTGAAAATATTGCTAGCATGGTTGAATCCAAGAACATTTCCACAAATTTAGAATTGATTCAATCCACCCCACTGGATTTAGCATTGCCACCGGTCAATCCGAAGCCTCCTCGAGCTGTATTTTATTCCGTTCTTGGTGCGATTTTGGGCCTAATAGGTTCTGTTGGATTTTTAATCGCTCGCAGTCTTGTTACCGGCGTACCAGCAAGTGAAGAAAACTTGAAATTTGCCCACTTACATTGTTCAGGAATTATTTCGAAACATTTTATTTCGGGAGTTAATCTTTTAGATAGCGACTTAAATACATTAAGAAAACTGTTAGGCTTCCTAGATCAAACACTTCCTGTACCACGTCGAGTATTGATGGTATGTGGCCAAGGAGCTAATGTCTCAAACGACTTTGCCTCTTTAATTTCTAGAAAGGGACAGGATGTCATCCACCTCGATTTAAGTTTTGACTCCGTTCCTAAAAATGAGCAGCAGCCAGGACTTATGCAATACCTGGAAACTGGCCAGAAACCTGCTATCACAAAAGAACAGGGTATCGCTTCTATTTCTTCAGGTGGAGTCTCTCGCTATGCTTCAGAATTACTGAGTCGCCAAAGTTTTAAAATGTTACTAGATGAACTCCAGGGGTCCTTCCCTTGGATTTTAGCTACGTCGCATACTTCTATTCTAGATGCTGGGACATTAAATCTAGCTTCTGCATTTGATGCTGTCATCTTAATAATAACGGATGAAACCATAGAAGAAATCAAAGGGTTTGAAGAGCAGCTCAATCGAGAGACATCAAAAGTTGTTGATTGCTTGCTCATAAGGTAATACGCTGCTAAGTAAAAAGCTTCTTTTTCTATACCTCTTCATCCATGGTCACTGTCGGATTGAAATCCAGTGAGGCATTTAAGAGACAAAAATGAGAAAAGTTGCTACACTTAATTCACCTCTGTTCTCGTAGCTCAGCAGGATAGAGCGGTTGCCTCCTAAGCAACAGGCCGCGCGTTCGAATCGCGCCGAGGACACTTCCCTTCAAAAGGGGCTGACCCTATTTTTTCAATTTTATTTCATTGTTTTTTGTAAGAATTTTTTTCTGAAGGGGAATTCTCAGATAACTATCAATTCCCTTAGCCATGCCTAATGCCAACTTCTTTAAATAGTCAGGATTTTTAATTTTCCGCATTTCTTCCTCATTTGTCAAAAATCCCCCTTCAACAAGAATTGCTGGCATTGTTGTCTCGCGAATGACTGCAAAATTACCGTGCTTAACTCCTCTAGACTTTGCTTTCGTTTGATGAATGACACACTTTAAAACCTGTTCTGCGAGTTTTTTTGATTTATTAACACGCGTTTTATTTTTATCATTTTCATAAAAATAGACTTCAATACCTTGAGCTTCTTTACTCGGAGCAGAATTAAAATGCACACTAACAAATAAAACGGATTGCTGTTCATTAGCAAAAGAGGCTCGTGTAAGAAGAGGGATAAACTTATCGTCATCCCGTGTCATAATCGTTTGATAACCTAAATCCTGAAGATAGCCCTTTAGCATTCGAGCAGTTGTCAAGTTTAAATATTTTTCTTGATACCGTGGTTTTACATGAGAATGAGTACCAAAGTCTTCTCCTCCATGGCCTGGATCAATGACAATCATTTTATAAGGTTTACAGGCAGAGGGCTCTTCTTTTTTCTGAAGTGAATAGGGTGGAACATGATGTTGTCTACTAGAAGCACATCCAACAGCCACAATGAGAAGCAAAAAACAGATTTTTGAAAAATGAAGCATAGCTAACTTAGGATCTTTCCTGACATATTTGATAGGCAACTTTACGGTCATCAAATTCTAGGGTTTTATGGGCAAAAATTTGGTATGTTTCATGGCCTTTTCCAGCTATCAAGACAATGTCATTTGAATGAGCATGCTCAATGGCAAGAGAAATGGCTTTTTTGCGATCAATTTCTACAATGTACTTGCTAGGGTCCGCAAACCCCTTCGTGATTTCAGCACAAATGCTTACAGGATCTTCTGAACGAGGATTATCAGAGGTGACAATGCATAAATCAGAGTTAGCTTCTGCTGCCATTGCCATTTTGGGACGCTTCAAACGATCTCTATCGCCACCACAGCCAAAAACAGTGATCATTTTCCCTTTTTTTACTTCTTGCAAAGTTTTCAATACATTTATTAACGAATCATCAGAATGGGCAAAGTCAACATAGACATTAATTCCAAGAGAATTAGGAACACGCTCTAAACGCCCCGGAACAGAGGGGAGGGACTCTAAAAATGGGAGAACCTCTTCTATTTTTTTGCCTCGGGCAATAAGAGCAGCAATTGCAGCTAAGCAATTGTAAATATTAAACCTACCGATTAAAGGATTCTTACAAAGATACTTTTGGCCTTTATAAGAAATCATAAATTTCGTCCCTTGAGCATTAAACTCAATTTCTGAAGCTGTCAATGCGGCATCATTTTCAATTCCATAGGTGAGAATATGTGCCGTGCACCCTTCTATAATCTTTGAGCTCCACGGGCAATCGAGGTTGATAATCGCGACCTTCTTATTTTTTTTTCCAGGCAGACTCAGCTGCCGAAACAGCCGATTTTTAGCCCTGCAATAGTCATCCATGGATTTGTGGTAGTCTAAGTGATCTAGTGTTAAATTCGTAAAAATAGCAACGTCAAATTCAATCCCTGCCACCCGGCCTTGATCTAATGCATGTGAAGTCACTTCCATTACGGCGTCTGTACAGTTTTGCAAGAGCATCTCGCGAAGCATCTTTTGATTTGCGAGCACGTCTGGCGTTGTTCTTGTCGCCTGATAACGGTGTTTGCCGATAATGTATTCAATCGTTCCAATTAGGCCGGTAGAATGTTTTAGACTATCCAGAAGGTGTTTAATTAAAAAAGAGGTCGTGGTCTTTCCATTTGTCCCTGTAATTCCTGTAATGAATAAATCATCGCTTGGCGAGTGATAGTAAGTCGTAGCTAATAGGCCTTCAAGCATAGCAACTTTAGAAGAAATAAGCTGCGTGACATTTTTTAAAGAAGGATCGTATATATCCGTCAAAATCGCGACAGCACCACTTGCAATCGCTTCGCTAATATAGTAGTTACCGTCATCTATAAAACCTTTTTTAGCGATGAACAAATTTCCTGGACTGACAAATTTTGAATTTGCACAAATTCCCGTGATTTCTAATTCCTTAGGACCTTTTATGGCTAGATCCGGAATGTCTTTTATGAGCTTTTTTAACTTCATTTGACCAAAGCTTTTGTTTTGGAATTGTTATTCCACTTTTCATACTTTTCTTGCAACTTTCGTGTCTCATCCCACCAGTCTGCCTTTTCTTTCATAGCGCGTGGATCGCCTACAGGATAGCCGTAAGGATCATCAGGAATAACGCCTAGGTAATCTAGTGAGCGCTTGGCAATCTCTCTGAAAATAGGCGCTGCACAAGTGCCCCCATTGTGGTTTTTGCCAACACCGGGGATATAACCATACTCCGGTTCGTCCAAAGAGACAATCATTAAAAATTCTGGATTCGTAGCTGGCGCAAAACCCATGAAGCTAGCTACATAACATGTTTCAGAATAAATGCCATGAATAATTTTTTTTGCAGTGCTTGTTTTCCCCCCTTGCGTGAAGCCAGAGATATCTGCCTTGCGTGCTGTTCCACCAGTTTTTGTAGGGAATTTTAACGAACGCATAACGCGTTTTGAAATTTTTTCAGAAAGTACTCGGGGAAAGTTTTTCCTATTTTCATGGGACAACAGAATCTCATCTTTTTCCTCACCTTTGCGTACAATCTTTTTGACAAGGGTTGGCTTAACGAGGAAACCTCCATTTACAATTACAGCATAAGATCTCAACAGCTGAAGAGAATTTGCCAGAAGATTATGCCCAAAAGCCATAGAAAAAGGTGTCGCTAAAGACCATTCCATTGCGCCATTGGAATATGTTTTACCAAGGCTTGGTAAAAAACCAGCACTCTCTGCAGGAAGCTCAATCCCCGTCTTTAAGCCAAAGCCGAAAATTGTTTGCAATTTCTTCCTATACCAATTCGGACCTAAACGAGCGATTATTTTTTCTACAAGTCTAGAAACATAGATGTTTGAAGACTTTTGGATCGCCATCTCCATGTTTAAAAAGCTGTATAAGCGAGTATCTGTAATTGGCTTAGAACGCCCAGGGAAAACCCCATTTGCTGTAGCCATTTTCTCTTCAGGATCAAAAAGAGGAGCTTCCCCACGATCTTGCAATTCATCATTAGCGACAAGGGCAAGAGCAACTGTCACAGCTTTCATTACAGAGCCTGGTTCGTTAGCATCAGTTGCTGCCTTCACTTTCGTATGCTCTATCAGGAGTGGATCATTAAAGTATTTTTGATAATATGAAGGATCGAAAAAAGGGTACTGAGCTAAAACATAAATCTCTCCAGTAAAGGGCTGCATCATAACGACCCACCCCCCCTTAGCCTTAAATTGCTTTACCCCTTTAGCGAGCTCTTCTTCAGCGATAGCTTGCAAAACATGGTTGACTGTAAGATAGACATCTGCCCCATTTTGAGGGTAAACAGAGACATCATCAATTTCCATCGCATGGCGGGGAGAGCGCATCAATTTTTTTTTGCCGGGTTTTCCCTGTAAATAGGAGTTGAGGTAAAGTTCAAGCCCTCCCGTCGGAACCGCCTGCTCATTTTCATCTTTGACATTTTGTACGGTATGCAACACTTGCCCAAGCAATGGACCAAACGGATAGGAGCGTTGATAATCTGAAACAAAATAAAGAGCATTTCTAGCAATTTTATTCTCTTTGGCAAAAGGTCCCCACCATTTTAAAATTCTTTCTTTTGTGTCAAATTTTAACCACATCTGAAGCTTGCGGTTGCGGCTTTTTTTATAAAACTGCTTTTTAAAAGAACTTTTTTGTCTAGCTGGAACGTCTAAAATAGCTATTAGCTGATCCGCAATTGCTTTTTTCTTAGCCTCGGGGATTGAATTTGGATCAATGTGCAAGTGATATTTTTCGATGTCGACAACAAATTTTTGGTTTTTTTCTTCTCCAATTTTTTTGACCGCGTGGTTAGCATAGAAGGCGCCTCTTGCCGCAGGTTCCTTCACCTCAAAAAAATGTTGCCTATCGGCAATCTTGGACCATTTAACCCCTTCAAGAATTTGGATGTGAAAAAACTGGACAAGGAGGAGCGAAAATAGAAAAAAAACAGCGAGGGATAGGATAAAAAGTCGTTTACGCCCTTTTTCAATCATCGAACCTCGATGACTGTGATTTCAGAGTTTATTGGAAATTTTAAATGGCTGTATTCATTCCTTTTTACAAGTTCCATCAGATGCGATGGGCTTTCAAATCGATCCACTTCATACTGAAGTAACGTATTTTTTTCTTTTATTTCTCGTAATTCTTTTTTTAAAATAGGGATTTTAAGCCTCTCTTCTATGACTTTATTTAGATGATCGATGTAGGTATAGAGGGCCAGAGTAAGAGCAAAGAGACAAATAAAGATATGGGATAAAAGTTTCACAGTTTCTCTATCGCTCTCAGTTTAGCGCTTCGACTCCTCGGATTCATCTCCATCTCCTCCGTTGAGGGCTCTACCGGTTTTCGAGTTAGCACTACCGCTTCAGGGATTTTATCTAAAAACATGCCCCCTATTCCTGAGGTGCTAATCTTATCGCTTTCAGCATCTTTAAAAAAATGTTTCACAATGCGATCTTCTAAACTATGAAAAGTAATTACTGCCAAACGCCCACCTGGGCTTAAAACTTTTAAGGAAGCCGCTAAAAATTGTTCTAGTTTTCTTAATTCTTGATTCACAGCAATTCTAATTGCTTGAAATGTGCGTGTTAAAGGATGTATTTTAGATTTTTTTAACCATATAGGCTCTCTTAACACAGGATCTAGTAATGCAACCAATTCCAACGTTGTTTTAATGGGCTTTAATTTTCTCTCTCTAATAATTACTTGGACAACCTTTCGCCATTTTTTCTCTTCGCCATAAACTTTAAGGATATGCCCAAGGTCTCTTTCTCCCCAGGAATTAACAATTTCTTCCGCCGTTAGCGTTTGTCTTTGGTCCATTCTCATATCCAGGGGACCGTCTCGTAAAAAACTAAACCCTTTCTCTGGCATATCCAACTGCATGGAAGAAACTCCTAAATCCACTAAAATTCCCTCAACGTGCTTTACATTAGCAAGAGTCAGAATTTCTTCAATTTCAGCAAAATTTTTATGAAAAAATAAAGTTTTTTCTTCGTAGGGTGCTAACCGCTTGGAGGCAATTTTTAAGGCTATTTCATCTTGATCAACCCCCACAAATTGTTGTAATTCAGGATGTTGCTTTAAAAAAGCTTCGGCATGCCCCCCAGCTCCTAGAGTCCCATCAACAAAAGTTTTTAAAGGTTTATCTTTGAAAATATTTAAGCATTCATCTAAGAGTACGGATTGGTGGGCATTCATAAATTAAGTCTTTTTTTGCAAAAACAGCTGGTTTTGTTAAGATATTAATAGAGATTTAACTTGTTTAAAAGAATATTATTCTGCAAGTATAGGTGGCTCTGCAGTTCCGAAGAGCGCGAGGGCTTTTTCAATATAAGCACAATGTAGGTATCACATGGCCACAATTGATCAGCTCGACATGAGCGTCCACAGTAATTATGCTCTCAGAATTATGCTAACAGAGCAGATTAACAGCCAACTGAGGCTGACTGAAGCTTCCAGCATTCCTCCTCAAATTCAAATGGTGGACATTTATCCTAAGCTTTCAGAATTGGATTTGCTTTTAGGCATTGTCCCCCTAGCAACCCCCTGGGCATTTTTCTATCCTCCCAAAAAGTTCCAAACAATCCGGAGAAATCCTTTTTCCTTTTTTAGAGTGGGACCAAGCTTTGGATCGTTGGAACATCAAGCGGAAGAAGAGGCAAAACTTGCTCAAATTCCCGTTAATACTTCTGAAGAAATAGCGGAAAAGCAAATCTTATCAGGTTGTTTGAAGCAAATGAACAAAATTAATGACATGCTATCTTACATTATTGGTCGCATGGGACAATTTCTCCAAGGGTAATAAATGAGTAAAATTAATTGGCAGAGATCTTTAGGATGGTCTGAAGATCAACTTGAAGATTTACGCTATGCTGGCTACGCCTATATTCGTCAGGGCAAATATGACATTGCCTTATCTTTTTTTGAAGCACTTACGGTGCTAGATCCTAGCAGCTCTTATGATGCACAAACTCTCGGGGCTATTTATCTTCAGATGAATAATCCTATAAAAGCTCTGAAATGTTTTGATAAAGCGCTAAAATTGGAAGCAGAGCATGCCCCTACCCTTCTCAATGTGACCAAAGCCTTATTTATGATTGGAAAAAAAGGTGAGGGTTTAAAGCTTGCCCATATTCTAGAGCGGGAGCCCGACCGAGAGATTGCCAATGTCGCTAAAGCCCTCATTTTAGCCTATAGCTAATCCTTCCATAAATTTACTCTTTAAATTTTTAAAATTTTCTTTAAAGAATCGCAGATATAATCCACATTTTCTTCTGTAAGCTCATAATACAAAGGAAACGAGAGGGCTTCTCGATAATATTTCTCCATTTCGGGAAAGTATTCGCTAATATCACCCATATAGCTATAGCAAGGCATTTTATAGAGGGGCAAGTAATGATACTGTGTTCCAATATTTTTCCTTTTCAGTTCACTCATGAGCATTGTTTTAGAAATGCCAAAACGGGTTTCATCAATTTGTACGACAAATAGATGATAGGCACTTTGAGAATCATACTTCTTATCAAATAATTTTATGCCTGGGAGCCCTTCTAAATTACTGCGATAGCGTTTGACAAGCTGGCGCCTTTTGGCAATAAAACTCTCAATTTTTTTCAATTGCGAAATTCCTAAAGCTGCCTGCATCTCAGTGAGATGATAATTATTTGAAGGGATAACTACTTCATAGTACCATGGGGCTTCCTTGCCTTTTAAATACTTTTGTTCCCGTACAATTCCGCTATTCCTAATTACCTGCAATCGGTGATACATTTCTGGATCGTTTGTTGTCACCATCCCTCCTTCCCCCGATGTAATTTGTTTGACGGGATGAAAACTAAAAATGGTCATCAAGCTGCTACAACAGGATCCTACTTTTTTCCCATTAGGATAATAAGAGCCTAAAGCATGCGCCGCATCCTCGATAATCGTCACCTTTGAGGTTTTAATGCTTTTGTCTAGGAGAGGAATATCCACGGCGATTCCAGAAAAATGAACAGGCAATATAAAAAGTTTCCCTCTCGTAGATTGGTGTTCTAGATTATTCTTTATCAGATTCAGATCCATATTACCGCTAGATCGATTGATATCAATAAAAAGCGGCTTGGCCCCTAGCTCTGTTCCTGCAGCTACTGTCGCTATGAAAGTATTGGGGGTGACAATGATCTGATCGGAAGCGTTCATGCCTGCAGCCTTGTACGCACCCGCTAAAGCGGTAGACCCGCTAGAAAAAGCAACTGCAAAAGAAGCTCCAACATAACGAGCAATCCTCTCTTCGAATTCCTTCACTCTACTTCCGCGGGTAATTACAGGAGCCATCAAGCTTTTCGAGACAGCCTGAAGATCATTTTCATCAATTGATTGTTTTGCGTAAGGGAAAAAATCCATTGGAACCTGCTATTTGAATAAAATTTCTACATAAATGTTTTGCTGCAAAAATAATACTTTATTTTTTTCAATTTAGCCTTCTTTTTTTCGACAATGCGTGAGCCATTTTGAAGATAGCCATTTTTTTCCTTTTGTGTTCGTCCCCCCATACCTATTTTTTTAGATCAATATACGAAAGCTTTTTTAAAAAATAAGCATTTACAGAAGATCGCTTATGTTTGATTTCTTCGCAAAACAGTGAGGATCGTCATAATGATACGTATAACGGACAACAGCAACCACTACTCTTCAAGAAAAGGACTTCAAACTCCAAGCCAAAATGATTTTTGCCAAAGCTGGGATCCTTCTTGCTGCGCCAATAACTACTTTAAAACAATCCGGCTTGAACGGGGAGCAACTTTTGGAGACTTCAAATGTAGATCTTTGCGTTCATGAACACATAAAACAAGTTGGCCTTCCTTGAGCAAGAATTGAGGCCCTTGAACAATTTTAGTAAAATTGTGTAGGGATCTTAACACCGCGATCGTATCCAAGGGGTGGCAGAACAAAAACTAAAGACAAATCTTGCAGATTCTTCACAATAGGTTTTGCCTCAAGCTCATAGTAATAATCTCCCTCCTTTAAAGGAGTAATATGAGTCACAATTCCCACTTTTAACCCTGGTGGGAAAACCCCATCCATTCCTGTTGTAACAAGGTGATCATTGACTTGGATAACTGGGATGCTTGGGCCTTTAGTACCTGTGGGTTCTCCCGTTCTTAAATCCCTCGCAGGACCTTCTTCATCGGGAAAGTCATAATTAAAACCCGTTCCTACCAGAACTTGTTTTTTGGATCGCCAGAGAGGCAAGCTCTGTCCACTTAGTTCTCCTTTGGCAAGTAGGAGATCATCGCGAGAAACCCTAACAGAAGGGCTTAAACCGCAATCTGTGATTAAACGGACTCGCGATTGTTTTTTACCTACATAGTCAATTAAACCAACTACAGAGTCACCGAGAACAACAGGGCTATTCTTAGCAACAATCTGCTCGTTTGAAGACTTATTATCCGCTTCGCCTAAATTAATCCATAGAGAGCTATTCCACGAATTGGCAGCTCGGAAAATGACTTTAGCTGGTAAAGAGGAAAGTCGCAAACGAAAGAGTTCTAAGATTCTTTTTTGGTGGTTAAAAAAAGCCTGCTTTAAATCATCGTGGCTTTCAGGAAAGTATTGTTCATTAAAACCTTGAGAAAGTAGGCTAAGTTCCTGCTCCAGCAGCTCTTTTAAACGTACAATCTCTTCATGAAGAAGTCGATTTTCGAGTTTTAAACGTTGGACTTCTTCTTCGCATATCGCCGTCTGGTCCCTTGGCTGACTTTTCAAAGTCATACCGGCAGCTTGAGAATGCACAAAAGCTTTTGTTTGGACAACTTTTTCAAAAGAAGGGGTAAAAGTGCTAATTGCCAGGACTCTTAGTTGATGGGCGATAGAAGCAGGCATGAAAAGGAGAATGCAGAGAAGAAAAGCAAGAAGAAAATAAATTTTTTTTGAGCTTCGGTACATAGCCTAATTAAAAAGAGCACAGATTGATTCAATCACATAGTCTAAGTTAGAGGGGTTTAAACCTGCAATATTAATGCGCCCATTAGAATGAAGATAAATCCCCTTCTCTTCCCTTAGTCTAAGAGCTTTTTCAGGATCTATTCCAATAAGAGAAAAAAAGCCTTGTTCGCGACGTAAATGAGAGAAGTCTTCTCTACAGCCTTTGTTCTCTAACCCCATCGCTAGCTGTTCCCGCATTGCGTTAATACGCATACGCATACTAGAAATGTCTTTCAGCCATTCCTTTTTTAAAAAGGGGTCAGCTAAAATGGTAGCAATCAATCGTCCCGCATGGAGAGGAGGAGAGGAGTAGATCGTGCGGACAATCTGCTTAATATGGCTTGCGCATTTATTTACAGTCTCCTTTTTATGAGCAACAACAGCAAATAGCCCAGCCCGTTCGCCATAAAGGCCAAAATTTTTCGAATAAGAGCTGCACACGAGCATTTCATGGCCTTCAGCTAAAAAAAGCCTAATCGGCATGGCATCTTCCTCCACACCAACGCCAAACCCTTGATAAGCATTATCAAAGATGGGAAAGACCTGCTGGCTTAGAAGGGCTTTTGATAGCTCTTGCCATTCCTTAAAATACAAATCCGCACCTGTAGGATTATGGCAGCAGCTATGTAGAACAATAGAGGATCCTGGCGGTAAAGTTTTGATAAAGGCACGCATTGCCGCAAAATCGATCGAATGCGTCCTTACATCGTAATAAGGATAGTGTAAAACTTTTAAACCAGCAGCTGAAAAAAGAGGGGCATGGTTAGGCCATGTGGGATTAGGCAAGTATAAGTGGCGGCTTACCTCTTGGCTTAAAAAGTTAGCAGCGAGATTTAAAGCTCCTGTGCCACCAATTGTTTGGCAGGCAAACACCTTTTCTCTTTCCAGCTTTTCGCCAAAAATAAGCTTTAAGCTTTCTTCTATGTATACTCTATTACCCTCTATAGGTTGGTATTCTTTATCAAGATGTTGTTCAAGGATTAACTGCTCTGCTTTTTTTACTGCCTGCAACACATAGGGTCTGCCGTTAGCCGTTTGGTAACTGCCAATACCTAGATTTATTTTTAATGGCCTGGGGTCCTCTGAGAATAGAATCGGTAAAATCAAAATGGAATCATCTGGAGCGCGGTCAATAGATTCTAAAAAAGATGCACTCATTATTTAATCCCCTCTGTAAGCAAAGCAAGTTATGCATGAGGCCTATTAAACGTATGTTAACAGAAAAGCAATTGCTGTAAAATAAGTAGACGCGTTAAAATCCGTTGCCAAGCTGATCCATTTGAAGTTGGGGGCGTTAGCTCAGTTGGTAGAGCGCAACAATGGCATTGTTGAGGTCAACGGTTCGATCCCGTTACGCTCCAAATTCCCAATCATTATCATCCTTTTGAAAAGCGTTCAGCCATCTTTCAAAATCTGAAATCCTTTTTTGTTGTTTCTCTCTCACCTTTTTATAGTAGGGATCTTCGGCTAGCGCCGCTTCAAAAGACCTCAAATAGTATTCATCTACAGTTTCTTTTTGCTCGACGGGGAAATTTAAAGGAGGGATCTCTTTACTGACTTTCTTCTTCAAAGAAGGTTGTATTCTCTTTCGCCAGCGCTGGTTTAAAAGTGCAAAAAAATCTTCAACGGTTTGAGTATGGGCCCCTTTTATTCTTGCTTGCCAAGCAAGTTTTTTGTCGGAGGTCACAACTATCTCTTTGCGCGGGTTGGCAACTCTTTTTAACTCATCTAAGATGCATTCATCGGCCGTTTCGCCTTCATCAGTAAATAAGATTTCAAAATTTTGGACGTAATTTTTTTCTCTTAATCCTTTTTGATAATGAGAATCAAAAACGATTGTAGCACTGATATGGAAAGCATTGATTTTTTGGCTAAGGTCTTCAATGATCTTCTCCCTTTGACGTTGAAGATCCCCATCGCCCGCTTTCGCCACGCGAAAAAGCAAATTATACCCATCTATGAAGTAGTGCATTAGCGAAGAGTGTGCAATGTCGAGAGAAGACGCTCAAAGGCTTTATAGCGATGAGAAATACGGTTTTTAACGCTTTCACTAAGTTCGGCAAATGATTTGTCATAATCATGCTTAACGAAAAGAGCATCATAGCCAAATCCACCATTGCCTCTTTCCTTAGGAAGGATAAACCCCTCGCATGTAGCGACGGTAGATTTAATAATTCCTTGCGGGCCTGCTAGTGCTAGGGCACATTCAAAATAAGCATGCCTTGATTCGCCTTCTAAAGAGCTCATTTTTTTAAGAAGTTTTTGGCAATTATCCCGATCTGTTGCCTTTTCCCCAGCGTACCTACTGGAAAGGATACCTGGTTCTCCATTTAAAGAAGGGACTACTAAGCCAGAATCATCCCCTAAGGCATAGCAATTTAACGCCTGGGAAACATAAAGAGCCTTGGCCTTAGCATTTTCTTGAAAGGAATTTCCCGTTTCTTCGGGAAGAGCCAATTGAGGAAAATGGCTCATCCACAGAACTTCCCAATGAGGAAAAAGGGTTAACAAAGAGCGAAATTCTCTGACTTTTTGGAGATTCGCGCTTGCAATAACAATTTTCATTATTGATCAAACATGCTTTTAAAGTTCACCACTTTAAACTCTTCGTCTCTAAAAGTAAAGGACTCCCCTTTCTTTAGACCAATCATGGTTTGTGCAAGTTTCGACTGATAGGAAAGAATATTTTTTTCTGGATCAGCATCCCAAGGACCAAGGATTTTGTAGACGAAGGTAGTACCGTTGGGGTCTTGCACTTCCACAAAATGTCCCACGCTGACTTCATTAGGGTGGATGTCATCAGGTGTAATAACGCGAGCTTTGCTAAATTGTTCAGAAAGTGTTTTTAGATCGCCCTGCAAACGCCCCTTCTTCTCTAGGGCAAATTTATATTCAGAGTTTTCTCTTAAATCTCCAAGAGCTCTCGCAGCTTCGATTTCTCGGGCATTATCTACAATTTCTTTTGTGCCGATATGCTTAATCTTTTCTTGCACTCTTAAGTACCCTTCTTCCGAAGTCCAAATCGAGTACTCATCAGCAAAAGATTTTTTACTTTTTTCCTCTTTCAGAGAAGGATGAGCAACTTCTGCTAAAGAACGTAAGATCATCAGGTCGTGATCGCTTAGGGTGTGGCATTTCGAAACGAGCAAGAGGAATTCTTTAGCAAAATCCAAGGAACTTCCATCCAAGATTTTTCTAACAAGCGCATAGCGCTTTGCAGAAAAGATTGTGTACATTTTTTTCGCAAGCTCTCTATAGCTTGGAATGTTCTCAATTTGATTAAGCAGTATAAGGAAGCTTTCCATAAAGTCATACTGGTAAGAAGGAGCTGCAAAAGGAAGCGCATCTTTATCGGCTTCCTCCATCGCTTTCTGGAAATACCAAATAAAGAGATCTGGTTGTTTCGAAGGATGATTGATCAGATCGCGCAATAATGCTTCTAGAGCCTGCTTTGTTTCTGGCTGATTTAATTCTTTTAAAAGGAAATCGCGTAAAGGTCCTTGTTGAACATGTAAAAAGAGGTCGAGAAAAAGAGTGGACCAATCAGGACGGTACTGTCTAATGGCAATGAGAGCTTGTTTTTTGTAAGCCAAAATTCCTATATCTTCGATAAAGTCTTCAACTTTACCCACTTCTTTAACAATTTGAGACACCTGCCCTTCTTCTTTTTGCTGTAGAATGGTTTCTAAGCAAAAGAGCGCTTGAATTTTTAAAGCATCACTTAGTTCTTGCTGCTCTAAAACCTCGTCAAGAGCGGCCTTTAAAACTGTCTTGATCTCGTTATCTCTAAGTTTGATCGGATAATCTCTTGCAAAATTGTAACAAGTGAGAATGATTTCCTGGGGGTTCTTTTTCGTTTTTAGGACTTTATAGAATTGATCTTCGTGAGTGACTTCTTCGTTACGTAGAAAGAAGGGTTCTCTTAAAGAATCAGGAGAAGAGATCATCGTATCTTTTTTAAGTTTTGCTCGGGTATTTTGCCACCACTTCTGCCAATCCCTTTCAGGAATCACTAATTCTTCAAGCTCATCTTTAATCTCAGCAGCAGTTTTTGGACCTAAATCTCTTAATAGAACTTTGATCACTTCAACAGGGTTTGCTTTAGCTTGCTTTTCGAGCAAGTCTGGGTCGGCAAAGCGGCGCGCCAAAAAATGCTCTAGGTTCAATGGGATTAGAGTCTTGAACGCATTGGCAAACGTAACGTGCTTTCTTCCCACCACGTTTTCAAATTCGATGACAAGCTGCTCGCGAACCTTAGAAATTTCCATAATCTCGCCAGTACCCCACCCACTTGGATGAAAAACAAAATTACCTGGAACGGCATGAACCAATAAATCAAAATTAGATAATGCTCCCTGAAATGCTTCCTTACCGCGAAGACCAATCAAACGCAACTTTTCATTAAAATCTGGTAGATTCCCATACTTTTGCTTTAATTTTAAATGAGCTAGCTCTAATAACTGGGGACTATTTTGCGTTTGCAAGTCGATGATCAACTTAAGTGCTCTGTAAACATCTTCTTCACTAGAAAGAAGCTCTAAAAGAGGCAAAGCGGTTTCTATCTGCTGGCCAAAACTTCTAGCAAAATCTGAATTTTTGATTGCTTTCAAGATCGCTAGAAACTCCTCAATATCAACAACATCACTTGCGCAATACTCCTCCCAGAGCTGCATAATCTTATTAAAATCACGGTTGTTAATTTGAGTTTGAATTTCCTTTAAATAACTCATGCATTCCTCTTAATTAGTTCACAGGCTAGCGAATTTGATAGCAAAATATTGGCAATTTAGATATTAGCAAAAAATATACTTCGAAAAGGCATTAATTTCAATTATGACTTTAGAATTCTCTCTAATTTGATAAAATTTTCCATATTTGTGATATACTAGTTTTTTAGAGAATAGGAAGAAAATGAGCATTTTTGATCCAGCCTTTCACACATCAAAAAAAAAGCTAAAGCCTAAGCAGCCAGCTTCTGCATTTCCTGCCCCTCCTCCTACTTCACCCCCTCCTCCCAAAAATGACCCACCAATTGACGATGTCAGCCAAGCTTTTGAAAAAATGAAAAAATTACACAATGAGCTGAATAAAGAAATTGATAAAGCATTCCAGATAAGCGGCCGGGATCCCCGAGAAGTAGATGAATACTTTAATGAAGCTTCCAATTTTTCCTCCAAAGAATGGATTAGCCTTCAGGAACGCAAAGAGTCTCTTGAACAACATATAAGTGGGCTCTCAAGCAGCGAACTCAAAGAAAAGAAAAAAAAGAAACAGACCCTCAAAATGTCGAAAGATAGGAAAAGTAAGACTTTGGGTGCGCGCAAAAATTGGCTCTTCATAAGATGAGTATTCAACATATTATTTTTTTCCCAAACACTCTTAGTCAGTATGATGTCCTCAATCAATTTACCAAAGGATTGATGAAAGCTTTTCAAAAATTGGGCATTAGCTGTGAACTTGTGGTTCCCGAAAGACAGGATATTTTTCCTTTTTTGCAACGCATCTATGCTGATCAGCCAGACTTTACTCTCAGCTTTAATGGCTTACTTCCAAATGAAAATGGAGAGTTCTTAGCGGACGTTTTAGGGCTACCCCATGTAAGTTGCCTGGTTGACTCAGCCCATTTTTTTGCGGCTTTGAAAGAAAGTCCATTAAATATCATCACTTGCCCAGATCGTTTCTCCTGCACTCTCTTTGAAGAAATGCAGGTGAATCATACACTTTTTTTACCCCATGCTGTTGATGTGGATGTACTAAAAGCCCCCTCAGAACCGTCAATCTATGAAAGCGTTTTTCTCGGGTCCTGTGTGGATTACGAAGAGATCCTGGAAAAATGGAAGTTTACCTACCCTGCCCCCATTGTAAAAAAATTAATTGAGTGTGTTGAAGCAACTCTTAGCGACCCGGCCCTTCCCTATCAGTTAGCTTTGAAAAACTCTTTAGATTCATGCCATTTTAGAGAAGAAGAGTATTTTCAACTTTTGATGGATCTAGATCTTTATTTGCGTGGTAAAGACCGCGTCGAACTTATCCAATCGATCAGGAGTTGCCCAGTGCATATTTTCAGCAACAATTCAGATGTTTGGCAAAAACTTTTGGGCTCTAATTCTCCAAATCTCATCTTTCATCCCCCCGTTCATTATGAGGAAGCGCTAGCCATCATGAGAAAGAGCAAAATCGTGCTCAACAGCTCTCCTATGTTTAAACAAGGAGGCCATGAGAGGATTTTTAATGGGTTGGCAAGCAATGCACTTGTACTTACCAATGCAACATCTTACGTGCAAGAAAACTTTGAAGCAGGAAAAGAGTTACTGCTTTATCAATCACACCAAAAAGGGACGGTGGATGAAATGCTGCAGCCTTTCTTGCAAAATGAATCCTTGAGAAGGACAGTTGCTGAAAGGGGAAAACAAAAAGTTGCACGCCTGCACACATGGGACCAGAGGGCACAGGAGCTTATTGATCGATTAGAACCTATGTTGGCAGAATTAGCCGACATTTAACCCCTTCTGCACCTCAAAATCACGCTACCCTTTAAAAGCCTATACCGATAAATTCTAACAGGTATACATCCTTCGTTAGCATACTATCTAAAAGAAAGATTCAAAATTTTTCTTCCTGCCTATAGAATACGAGTTGCCACTTAAAACACAATCTGTCCTATTGATATGCCTATTCCATGCGATCTTCTATCCAAATGGCTGTGAATTAACATGTTGTAAATAGAATTATGGCTTTTCAAAATCGATTGCGCTCGCGAAAAATTTTCTTCAAAAAACAAAAATGCTTGTAACCGCCATTATTTCTGCAGAATTTTTTTGCATTAAGGCAAGAAAATCTGAATACACGCCATCAATAAAGATGATTTGTTCATCCATAAATTTCTCCAAGGTAACCTTGAAGAAATAATACAAATGATTACCCAGGGGCGTAAACTTAAGTTTAAAGCATTGTACGGTCCGGCACACGAGTAACCCAGTCCCCTTGAGTGGGATAGTAATAGAGCAGCCCGTTGTAATAAAAACCCGTCTCCTTATCGTAACGCATCCCGCGGAAGCCCCAGGTATTTAGAGCATTTTTGATGTGTCCCAAATTATCAAAAACTTCCCCCTCACCAAATGCTGTATAACGGTAAGCTTCACAAACAGAACTGGTCGGGTTTAAAAGTGCTACAACATTCCCTAGACAATCATTGACGACAGCATAGGGATGCCCGTTAATTTCTAAGCTAACTAAAGTTTCTATTTTTTTATTAATACCAATCCCTAGAATACCCACTTCCTTTAGTTCTCCGTCAAGATAACAACCAATTTCTCTTTCTCCATCGTAAAAATAGGTATAAAATCTTTTTCCTTGAGCTGAGAGAAGGGTTTTAGAAAGCCTGCGATGAAAAGCGTCATAAGCATAGCTCACTTCAAGGTGCTTATCTTTAACTCCAGTTAACCTGCCAAATGCATCATAGGACAATTCAAGATCGCCCTTTGCGATAAGATTCCCATCTAAATCATAGCTTAAAGTCTCTTCGTCATTTTCAATAAGCTGTTGCATAGGATTAAAACCATAGGGAATCTCATCTTTAGCCACTCTTTTTAAGGAGGAATCATAGCCATAAGAATGCGGGGCAACGCCAACTTCAGAAATAATCTTCCCCAAATGATTATAGGCATAGCTAATCTCTTGCTTCCCTTTGCTATCAATAAGAATTCTTTTAGTTAAATTTCCTAAAGCGTCAAAACCTCCTCTAGGGATACATTCAGTGAAATGACGTGTTTTTAAAGCTTTTAATTTTCCATTTCTAGCATAGCTCTTTGTAAGGTGGCCAGCTCTATCTAGGAAAGATTCTTCAAGGGGTTGCCCTATCTTATCGTAGGCCAGATATTCATGAGAGTACTGTAATCGATTCTCTACTGTAAGCCTATTGATTGATTTAAGGACGCCAGAAGAATACTTATAAACAATCTTTGAGCCATCAGGAAGAACTTTCATCTGCACATTTCCTAGGGCATCATAAGTATAACGCATACTATGACCTGTGGGTAAGGTCTCTTGAATTAAACGATCTAATGCATCATAGGATCTTGTGAGCACTTTTTGCGTTAGCTCATCTTTTATGCTTACAAGGCGTTGTTTTGCATCGTATACGTAGGTATAAAATACAGAAAGATCATTAGCATACACAGCTTGCAACAGACCTGCTGTGTTATAGTTGTACTTTAATTTTTTTCCTGAGGGTTTTTCGACCAAAGTTAAGTAACCTAAAATGTTATAAGAGTAGCTTGTGCGCTTTGGGCTTACAGAGTTTGCAGCTTCAATTTTAGAAATGCAGCGCTGCATGCTGTCGTATTCGTAACAGGTAATTTCCTCTCTGCTCAATGAATTAGGCATATAGACCGTCTCCACAACGCGGGATAGCAGACCTACAAGATCATAAAAAGACTTCTTTCTTTGAAGCAGTTTCCCTTCAGGATCTTTTTTAATGACTTCAGTTTCCTTGCCCAAGGCATCTTTAATGACAATTGTTGTACAACCTGAAGCATCAACGGTTTCTTGATAAGGGACGCATTGACCAACTGCATTTTTGTAGTTATAGATGTTCTTTTGATAAATGGATTTTCCACAAGGATCTATAATCTGTTTTCCAAATGAGTTGTAAACAGTATGAGTGATCTCTTTGCCTGCATCTCTATGCAAGATTTCCTTAATTAGCTTCCCTTCCTCATTGTAGATATACTGTTTGTGATTTAAAAAGTTGCCAGGGCCAAACTCCATTTTTTCTTCCGTAATTTGATCCATGGCATTGTAAGAAAAATGGTGAGCTACATTTTCATTTTCATTGATCACATTCGTTTTTTTTACAAGGCGCCCTGAAGCATCATATTCAAAAAGCACTACGTGGCCGGCTTTCTCCTCTTTAATTTTCCTATCAAAAATGTCGTATTCATATTTAGTGACAATTCCTAAAGCATCCCTTTCAGAAATTAGGTGAAACGCATTATACTGGGCTGAAGTACTCCAAAGGGAGATCCCTTGAGCAGAGAAGCATTCTGTCTGAACGATGCGATCTTGATAATCTCTTGTATAATAGATAACACAGCCATTCTTCAGAGTTTTTTTTGCCAGTTCCCCTGTTGATGTGTATTCAAATTTTTCTTCAGAACCGTCAGGAAAGCAAACTTGGGAAATTTTTCCCTGTTTCGTGAAACTCATTTTCGTTTCATTGCCTTTGGGATCAACTTGAAGATAAGGAAAGCCCTCTTGATTATAAAAAAAAGAGGTGACAGGGCGAGCTGGCTGCCCTTTTTCGTTTAAAACTAATGGCTCTACAATTTGTGCTAAATACCCTAATTCATTAAACACATAACTCTTTTCATTTCCATAGCAGTCAATTTCGGCAATTAAATTACCCGACGCATCATACCGGTACTGCTTAGAGAGAGAGCCTTCTGGGTAAACTTCGTCTTCACGCACTAAACGATTATGATTATCATAGACGAATTCCCAGTGTTTGTCTTTTTTTGGACCATGCTTGAGAACACAATTGCCATTTGCGTCGTAAAGACTTACGATTTGTTCTCCCAGGAGATTGATTTGGCGAATCATATTCCCCGCTTGGTCGTATTCCCATTGAAGAGAACCAAATAACTCATGGTTAGCATCGTAAATATCTTGTCGGATTAGCTTTCCTTGGGGGGAGAAAAAATGATGATAGGCTCTTTCAAGAACTTCTTGTTTGGTCGCTAAGTCTAAAACCTTCTCTTCAAGCTTTAAAGGTGGGCCAAAAGGATGAGAAGGATTTGGAGTAAAGTAGCGCACTTGGCGATAGCTAACTCCGCTTAAATCATTAATGTCGGCTGCATACCCGTCGTCATTCACTTCTATGGCAAGTGTTCCGTAAGAGGTGTAGGCAAAAGCTTGACGCATTGCCACCCGGTCTCCATCCCAAATAAAAATGACCGCGATCCTGTCTGAACTAGGGTAGTAAGAATAGGTTTTTTTAGATTGCACTTTTGCCTGCTTTGTTTCGGCAAAAAGTGGAAAGGGATGTGCAGTAAAAAATAGCGTGATAGCAAAGACGAAAAGAATCAAACGAGTTAACATATTTTTTGCTCTTATTTCCTCACAGCATTCAAACCCAAGAAAAACGTTACTTGGATTTTAACTCAGCATACTTCCGTAAACGCTGTAAATGTAGTTGTAATTTAAAGCTCTTCTTTGGCTCTTAAGGAGAAAAGAAGGCAAACAGGTTGAGTGTTCACTTTAATAGGGAGAAAAAAATATCGTCAACCAATTTTTTTTTGAATTAGTTAAACTTTGAAATAAAAATAGCAACTATCTGTGCTAAAAAACACTTAGGTAGTTGCTATTCTGCTATCACCATCCTGATGACAGCTTAAGGAGGAGGTTATGGACAAAAGCTTTTAAGATGTTATGAATTGGATTCTAAAGAGCGGAGAATTTCAATTAGTTTGCTGCGCTTTTTTAGGATGCGTCTAAAGTACTTAGGATCGTTTTTTAAAATTGCTTGCGTTTCCTCGGAGTAATTTGTAAGAATTCTACTCAAAAGTTCCGCTTTTCGATGAACTTTAAGCTTCATACCATCTCATAGTATAGTAATTTTATTATAGAGCAAAAACCATGCCGACTTTTGATCTTACCGAGTTAAAAAATTGGTTTCTTAAAGAAAAAAGGGATTTTCCGTGGAGAAAGAATTTGAATCCTTATGGAGTCTGGGTTTCCGAGGTGATGCTTCAGCAGACTCAAGCGGATGTGGTAGTCCCTTATTTTGAGCGTTGGATGAAGCGATATCCAAATGTAAAGGCTCTAGCCGAAAGCTCTTCCGAAGAGGTAATTAAGTACTGGGAGGGCTTAGGATATTATTCCAGAGCGCGTAACCTTCATTCCGGAGCAAAGCATATTGTTTCTTTCTTCAATGGGCAGCTGCCGGACACCCCTTCAGATCTAATGCGTATCAAAGGATTAGGGCCTTACACTGTGAATGCCCTTTTAAGCTTTGCTTTCCATAAAAAAGCGTTCCCTCTCGACGGAAACGCTATCAGAGTCTTAACCCGTTACTTTGCTTGCGGAGAAGATACTGCAAAGGCGTCTACATTATATAAATTAAGGGAAATGGGCGAAGCGCTTCTTCCAAAAGAAGAGCATTGGATCATTAGCGAAGCGTTTATTGAGTTGGGGGCTACGATCTGCAGGAAGACCCCCGATTGTGGACGGTGCCCTCTTAAACAAAACTGTCAAGCCTATCTTCAAGGGACAACGCAAATGTTTCCTATCAAAAGCAAGAAGGTTTCTACTACTTTTTTAAAAAGAGCTGTAGCCGTTTTATTCCACCAGCAAAAGGTTCTCATTCGCAAAGCATCTGAAGGAGAAATCATGGCAGGGTTACACGAATTTCCCTATTTTACCATTGAAAGTGAGAGCGAGCTTGAGTTATTTAAAGCGAGAATTGAGCAAACTTATTCTGTAAGGATTCAGCTTTCTGCCCCATTAAAAAAGCAAAATCACTCTTTTACCCGTTACAGAGCGGAGCTTTTTCCTGTTTTGTTTCATGTGACACATTTTGAACCACCACAGTCACATTACTGGTACTCCAAGGAACAATTACAAGCTGCAGCTTTTTCTTCAGGTCATCGACGCATTCTTTCCACAATCGAACATTTGCTTTTTTGATTCATTTCATAAAGCTTAATGTATTTATAAAACGCTGTATGGCTATTATACATCGAAATTAAAAAGCCTTCGTAACCACCTAAAAAACCTTTTTTTAGGAAATAGCTCTTAAAAAAGGCAAAGTAGGCATGCAAAAGTGCTTTAAAAGGCGAAGAGCTTTTTTTACCACAATTTTGCAAGGCGAATAGGTGTGAGTAAGACTGCATTTTTGTTAAGAAATCTGCCACATTTTCGTAGGAGTAATGCACCAAGGGATGGCAGAGTTTTACCAACTTTAAATCCTTAACCATAATGGATTCATGAACTTGGGCTTCATTAAATGCTGTCTTTTCTCTATTGTAAAGCCTAATTTGGTAATCGGGATACCATCCACACCACTTAATGAATTTATCATTAAATTTATTGTGTCGAGAAATGGCATAAACTGTTGAAGTATCCAAAGAAAGTTTTTGAATTTCTGCGACAAGTTCATCTGTTAAAATTTCATCACTATCTATTGATAAGATCCAATTATTAGAAGCTAAAGAAGAAGCTTCATTATGTGTGACTCCAAAGCCTTTAAAGGTGCCTTCTACGACCTTTACATTGGGAAATTGGCGGGCAATTTCAATTGTCTGATCTATTGAACCATTATCAAAGAGCAGAATTTCGTCAAACGCCGCACAAGATTTAAGGACTTCCGGCAAATATTTTTGGCTGTTTTTAGTGAGAACGGTAACGGTAATCAGGCTAATACCTCTTCTATTGCTTTCAGTACTCTTTGCACATGATCGCTCACATCTACAGGGCTTTCAAGCCAAAGAATGACTCCCTCGCTGTCACAGATAAAGGTGGTACGTACAATATGGTTGCTGCTGTCTAAAATACCGCATTTTGCGGAAAATTCTTTTTTTTCATCTGATAACAAAGGAAAGTTGAGCTCATATTTTTCCATGAATTCGAGGTGACTTTTGGGACTATCAGGACTTACGCCAAAAACACTAATTTCAATCTCATCAAAGCTACCCATCACATCGCGAAAAGAGCAAGCTTCTTTGGTACAACCAGGAGTGCCATCTTTGGGATAAAAATATAAAACAAAAGGAGCTCCTAGTAAGTCTTCTTTTGTAATTTCCTCCCCGTCAAGACCTTTACATGTAAAAGAAGGAAGATCATCGCCAATGTTGAGCAGCTGGTGCATTTTTAATCCTTTTATACGTCATTCAAAAAATGTATTTTTTCACCAATACCTATTAAAAGCAAATGGAGGTTTCTAAGTAAATCACACAATTTACATACAACGTGATGGCAATATGAATTCTTTATCTTGGGCCTGAGATAACAGGAGAAAAAAACTTAGCCCCCTTGCACTTTTATTAATCAACAACACCGGACTCTTTAAGCAGTTGCTTAACTCTTAAGATGCGCTGTTCGAGGGCTATTTTTGGTTCACAAATAAGATAAGCAAATGGGTAAAAAAAATGATCTTTTTCTACCCAACCGACAAACCAACCAGCTTCGAAAGCATTACTATCCGGTTTAACAGAGCCACTCCATCCCGTTTTGCCAAATAATTTCTCTCCTCTAGGAAGCTCCTCTTTGAACAAGATAGCTTTCGTCATTTCAATGGCATGTTTAGAAATAGGCAACTCTTCTTTCACCATCTTTTGAATAAATCGGGCTTGCTCTTTTGGAGAAATCTTTAAGGAGCCGTTGACCCATACAGGATTCGTTTTCTCAATTGGGAGCAAATTCTCCGATATATCCTGATTTCCATAATCGAAAGAAGTTAAATAGCTCTTTATTGTTTCTGGACCTAGTTTTGATGCTATTTCCTTAGAATACCAAATACAGGAAGAGTGCATCCACGATTTAGGATTTTGTGGTGTTTTCCATGATGCGAGATAATCGTCATATCCTTCTTGAAAATCCAAAGTTGGGCAAAGCTCATCTTTTAAAAGGCTTAAGTCATAGCCCATCAAACTGAGCGCAATCTTAAATGTGGAGCAAGGCGTCATCCGGTCACTAACATGAGAGCCGAGCTCACATATAACCCTCTCAGAGGCAGCATTAATAACAATGAAATTTTCTTCTGCAGAACAGATACACAGCCAAAACATTAGGCATAAGACAAACAAGAAATGCAACTTACCTATCATTAGAAGCTTCCTCTTAAGTTCGAAATATTATGATTCAAAAATACACTTTACAAATTGTTCCTTAAAGACACTCTTAATGGAGACATTACGGATGCTAAGCACTACCTATTTCCCTCCTTTTTTCTTGGACCTCGCACCATGTGCATTTTTGACGGTTGTTTCTAAGGGAATCTTCTTTTTTCCTTTCTTTGCGCCCATTTTAAGCAAACACGTAGCTAGCTCTGTGTAACGGTTCTCTAAAGCAATATCCAAAGGAGTTTCCCCAGAGTCGTTTTCCATATTGATCACCCCATAAAACTTTTGATGCTTGTCGATATGCCGCAAAAAACAGAGAGAGATCACCCGGTTGTTGTTTCTTATAGCGCGATGCAAAGGAGTATCGCCCTTTTCGTCTTTGATGTTAAGAGGGTAACCAAACCTCAGCAGCTCTAAGGCCATTTTTTTTTGCTTATTACTGGCGCAATAATGTAAGGCATTGGGGCCTCGCTCTAAAGGGTTGATCAAAGCATCATCATGCTTCAAAAAAAGGGGGCAGGATATGATGCTGAGAACCATTTGTGCGTTCGTTATTTGATTGTGGTCAAGAGCAGTTTCTAAAGCATTGCGATTTAGGGAGTCTCTTAAAAGAGGATTTGCACCATGTTTTAAAATATGATGAACAATTTCATGATGCTTTTTTTGACAAGCGATCAAAAGAGGGGTCAACCCTTGCGTATTATAGGAATTATAGAGCATAGCTAAAGTCTCTTCTTTAGCAGCAAACTTAAAAGTATAAATTTCGGAAAGTGCCACAAAAGATTCAGTTAATCCCTCACTTGCACAGAAAAAGAGAAGGGGGAAAACTTGCATTTTCTCAGTTACCAAAATATTTAGTAAAAAACACATCCCACTTTTACAAGCAATTTTCTGAGGTGTTACCTTCTTATTATTCTGAATGAGAGGATCCGCTTTTGCTTCGATCAATTTTTTAGCAATCTCAATCATTGTTTTTGGAGACACAATTTTCTGATGGGCATAAGCTGAAGCAATATAATGCAAAAGTGTATTGCCTTCTCGATCTTGCAAATTAGGACAATGCCCTTGCTCCCAGATTTTTTGAAAAAAGCTTAATTTCCCTAATGCAAGAGGCAAATGAAATAGAGTTAACCCATGAGCTAAAATAATTTCGCAAATGTTAAATAGCTGCTTAGGATCAATGTTTTTTTCGTAAAGGTTGTAAAGAGCCATGTATTGCTCTTCGGAAACATCATTTAATGCAACAGATAGCATATTCGCTAGGGTTTCATTGCTTAAATGGTTCTTGCAAGCCGCAAAAAACTTTTTGACAAGATCTATGCGCCCTTTAGCACAGGCAATCTCAAAAAATGTATGTTGATAGCTTGTATCTGTAAGCATCCCGGGAGCATTTTCACATAGCCATAAAACGATCTTATCGGCCTGATGCCAACAGGCCAAATGCAAGACACTAAAATGTGGCAATAGAGGTTGGTCCCATTGCAAATTACAACTTTTAAAGCTTTCTAAGTCATCTTCTAGCAAGCTTTTGACAGCAGAGTTTAAAACATTTCTTTTTTCAAAATCTAGATAAGAAAAATTTTCATGAAACTCTACCAGATCATAATAGGAAGATTCCTTCTCCGGCAAAGGCTTTTCAGGAAGGGGTAGAGAGTAAAGAGTCTTTAATTGAGCGTCAGTATAAAAAACTAAATCATGAGCATTGATTAAGCACTCATTAGAAAGAAGTCTTAAAGAGTTTTTATGCCTCTCTTCTAAATTTGCAAAAGAAATTTTAGCAATAAAATGGTAAATGCGGAGGAAACTCACCCCTTTTCTTTCTGGATTTAATGGATAGGCTGCATTGCGTAATTGCTGTTCAGAATTAAGCATTAAAATAAGGTTTTTTAAAGCGGAAATAAAGCTATCAATATCTAAATGCCATTGCTTCCATTCTGACGATAGCACAATAAAAGTTTGATGAACGATTGTCTGGTAACATTTTAAACGACTTTCCACAGATTCCCTATCGCGAATCGAGTAGTAGCGGTGAAATAGTGTTTTAAAATCGCTTTTTCCTTGATGAAAGTTGGAGAAATGTTTTTGGCCATCAGACAGGTAGCTATTCAAAAACGTAGTAGAGAGCTGCCGATGATGGAGGTAGTTGAGGTAAATTTTTTGCCAAAAGCAGCCCTCAAATTTGCTCGTAAAAGGCAAATTTAAGGAATGTTCCAGAAGAGATCGGTATATCCCATTTAACGCATCTATTTCGACAACATAGCTTTGATATTTACGTAAATACTCACGCACTTTTTCAATAGTTACTGAAGAAATTGTCGCTTTTAATAGCGAATCACAAACACGTAAAACCACAGAATTTTTAACAGTCCCATTTAAATTCTTCCATTCATCAGAGGAATATTTTAATGGCTGTTGTGTCATTGCGCTCAAATGATTGGTTATCCAAGCACTTGCAGGATCAACTATAAAAATGTAGGGCTGTAGGGAAATAGGCCTATCTTTTTCAATAAGAATTCCTCCGCCTTTTTTCAAAAAAAGGCTTCCATGGTTAATTTCAAAAAGATAGGTTTTTACCAATAATTCAATTTTGTACTCCTCCGCACAAAATTTAAATAGGAAGGAAGCGATCTCTTCAAAAAGGGTATAGAGGGAGCCAATAGAAACTTTTTCTGCATCAGTATCTGCTAATAGCCGAGCAGCAGATTCAAAAATCCTTTCGCAACTGCGCAGTAGCAACAAACATATCAGTGCCTCATCTTTTTTTAGAGAAAACTTTTCACTTAGTGCGCTATGTATATTTTTAATATGGTCAAGAAAGGGAACTTCAAAACCTTGATTTTTCTCAAGAAGGAGCAAATAAATCTGCAAACTTGCATAATAGGCTTCTTCGAATTGATTTAAATTCCCGTGATAAAGGTGCACATTCTTTTGAAATAAGAAAAGCGCTTCTATCAGGCATGATGAATCCAGGGTTGAAGACATTTGTTTTAGTTTGGAAATGATCAATTGAGCAAGGGTGAGTCCAAATTTTTGTGGATTTAAAAACGGCATCAACTTCTCATGCGTTAAAATTGCTAAAATAGCGCCTTCTATATAGGTTGATGTTGAGCAGGAACTTTTTTTAAGCACCTCAATTAGTTGTTCTTGATTTTCTTTAAATTGCTCTAAAAATGCTTCGTTCCAATTTCCTCTCTGTTGGTAGATACGATAAATGAGTCTCATAGTTAAAAAATAACTAGGTCGTGTCTCTTCATTATAAAGCAGGAGAACACATTCTAATAAAATCGACGATGAAGGATTTTCTGTTTCGTTCAAAAGCTTTTCAACAAATTCTTTTTTATTTGTGAGCCATTTTGTTCTTTTTACACGAAGTTTTTTGACAAAATAGCAGCAGAGCTCTTCTGTTTTTTCAACTAAATCTTTTGAATGTTTTTGTAGATTGGCATTATTCATACACAGTAGAGCAGCTTCCTGCAGGCAAAGTTGCTCACTACTCTCCAAAAAGCAGTGTAAAAATTTTAACTCTTTCCAACCAGGGCGATCCAAATGTTCAGTAACCATCGGTAAGGCTGCATTGCGGAATTTTATCACCAAAGATAAAACTTTGAGAGAGAGAGCTTTTGATTCCCTCTTCTGGGCTATTTCTCCTAGAAAGGTTGTATATAATTTTACAAAGTTGTGCTTTTCGTCTAACTTAAGCGCTTGCCTTTCGATAATAGAAACAAACTGCTGACTAGCAATAGTCTTAAGAAGGAGATTGATACAACATGATTTTAACTGAATAAGCTTGGAGAGGCTTTGACAGATCTCTGTTAGTGAAATAGTTTCTAATTGCTGCAGCAGGAGGTTAATTGACAGCTCAGTCAAGCCAAGTTTCTCAATAGCCTCTTCATTCTTAAGAAGATTATGAAAACAAGTCGCGAAAGAGAGATACCCTTTACCAACGAGAGCAAAAGCAAATTTCGTTTCTATTTCAGACAATACTTCTTTTTTAACTAACTCTTGCGCGTAATCAAGAGCTATTGGATCAACACTTTCATTCATTTGATTTAGATGAAATCTCAAAAAAAGTTCTTGATCACCTTGGTGATTACAATGCAAGATACATTCTTTCCAAAAAGCTTGCCAAAACGGCTCACAAAAATGTTGTGTGAATGAATAAATCCGCACAAAAAACTTGCTTTCTGCATAGCCTAAAAGAAAGTAGAGGGCCTGAGAGACCTCTTCTAAAGAGGAGAGCTTTTCCCACGCTTTACCGTCTAGTAGGCTAAAAATCCAAAGGAGCTCATCTTGTTGTTTCTGCCGTAAGAGTTGGATCAAAATGGTTTGCCAGCAAGATCCCTCTAAGTAGCAAGAAAACAGCGGTAAAGCTTTTTTTGCACAAAATTGCAAAACTCCTGACTGCTGAAAACCATATGAGATCATCTCACTAATCAAGTGAACCGATTCATTTTTTGCGCCAAAAGAGATTTTACAGGCATGCGCACTTAGCAATAACTGAAAGGCCTTTTCTTTTTGATTGTTTTGCCATAATGCTAAAAGCATTTTTAAAAGATGGGGGCTAATCAATCCCCTCTGCTTACTGTGGAAAGAAGATTCAGGGAGCCAGTAGTGATTAAGAATGGTTAAATAGGTTGTCGAAAACAGAAGAACCGACGATGGATGTTCAAAATCGATACAACCAATAATTTCTGTAATAAGAGCAAATACAGTGTGTTGAATAGAAGCTTTTTCTTGCTTACTCTCATTTAAAGAAAGAAGCTGTCCTTCGAGCTTTAAGGTAAGAAAATAGCCAAGATCTTCTTTTAGATATTTTCGAAAGTAGGGTTTCTTCAGAATCTTCTCAACCCCTGAAAGTTGTTCTCGTGAAAGAAGAGCATGGAGTAACTTCTTTAAGGCCTCTTGAAAGTCTTTGTGATTGGCAATTCGAGGATCTTCTAGTAAAAAGATTGCCAGCTCTTCCGATTCCTGCCATTTTGCTTCTTCAATTTTGCGCATAAAAGTGGCAACTTTTATAAATGCCTTATCCTCGGAGGAAAGCAGATTTTTCCAAGAAGTGGGATAGGAAAATTCAGAATGTTCCGCATAGAACTTAGTGACTTTCTCTTTTATTTGCTCACTGTATTCGGGAGGCACAAGCTCTTCACCTAAAATCTCTAGAATATCATGGATTTTTTCTGGCATTTCAGTGAGCTGATCTAACAATTGTAAAGCCATTGAGAATCCTGTTAAACGAGCTTCGTGAGACAATTGCCGTGAGAAAAAGTAGTTTCCCCAAAGTTCCAGCCTTTGTAAAAGATTCTCTTTTTCCTTAAAGGCTGAGGAGACAATGAGATAATAGTTGGAGTGATTTTGTAACGCATTTTTAAGTTCAGCTTGGCCCAGAACCTCTTCTACCAACTTTTTATCTTCGGCTATATCGGGAATGAATTGTCTAGCTTGAGGATCTGCCAATGCTTGATGATCGTTACTTCTAATTAAAGCTTTAAAAAGAATTGGAAGTTGTTCTTTCTTTTCTAACCGTTTTAATTCTTTCCAAGCTTCATGAAGTGAAATAAGCTTGTGATCGTAGAGAAAGAACACGTAGTCATTACGCTCTGTCCCCACTTCATTTTCAAAGGCTATGAGCTTTTGTTTAGAAAGTTGTAAAATCGTTTCTAATCGAGATAGGAAAAAGTCCTTTTCGGCTCCCTCTAAACACCAAATCCAGAAAGAATTTAATAGCAAAATAGCCTTAAAAGGAGGGGCTATATCATTTAAAGCTAATGTAAAAAGACAGCCTATTTTCTGGAGGTAAGGGCAAGAATTGTGCAAGAAATCGCCTTGCCATTTTTGAAATGAGGTATCTAGATGTTCATTAAAGGCTTTTTCTTTGAGAAATGTGGAAAAAATGTTAAAGAGTAATGCCTTTAGCTTAGGGTTGGACTCATTCAGTAACGCTTCAAAGAGATTGGATGGATAAGATAATGGTAAAAGGTGAAAAGAAAGCAAAAACCCTTTATGAGCCAATGTAACGCGAAAACCTTCTTCCAAGTGCATGCTACGGCTAAAAAAAGCAGCGCAGTAAAGAGCAAAATGGCATTCTTGTAAAGTCAGTTCTTGTTCTTTTAAACTTTCTAAAATCGTTGTGAAAATAATTGATTCATTTTGCTTGGGAAAAGCAGAAAAAAGCGCTTGGGATAATGCCTTTTTATCTATAGAGTCACCTGCAATCGATTGCTCAATCGTGTAAAAAACGTTCCAAAAGTAGACACATGCTGCAGTTGCTGTTTTCGGTAAGTGCTTAATACTATAATGAATTACTTTCTTTAGTGGTTTATGACCTTTTAGCCAGGATTCAATTAGAAGGGTGTAAATTTGATTATTGGAGCGAGCCCCTCTTGAAAGTAAGGGAATGGCATGAAGCCAATCTGTTGACTCGATAAGTAAGAAATTTTTCGGCCTCAGATAATTTGTCATGAGATCAATTAAAATCTGACCATTTTCTAAAGGAGGAGCCCACGTATTGGGTATGACAGGTTGATTTCCTTGAATATAAAAGGGCCGCATAGGTAAAGCAAGAGAGCGTTTTGTAAAACGCGCATCTCTTTTCATTGTCTCGTAAATTGTAATATCAAGGTTCCCGAGCTTATAGAGGTGACATTCTGTCCAACCATCAAATGAACAAATAGGCTTGGAGAAGTATTTTAAAACAATTTGGTCTAATAAATCTGCATGAGCAGCACCTGATAAATACTTTTTTGGATACTTTTTTTGGAGAGCCATTAAACCAACTTGATAAACAAGAGGTTGCTCCTTAATCTTCTTTTTGAAAAAGTTCCTTATAGAAATCGCTATGTTTTGAAGATACTCTAAGCCATTTTTGGCAACTTTAACGCGCAAATCAACATCATTTGCTGTCTCTATTTCTCCTCTTAAAAGAGCAATTCCATCATCTCTTAAATCTTTTTTTAACTCCTCTTCAGTTTTTTTGAGGAGAAAAGCTGTGTGGTGAAGAAAGTAATCTAACCCGCAAAACTTTAGAACGGCCGAGCCCATCATCTCAAGAGAATTAAGCTCAATCTGATTGTTTGTCAGTAGCCAGTCAATGAAGTCACGCCGTTTAAAAACTAGCTTACAATTCAATTTTTTAGAAAAAAGAACCTCCTCCTGATTCCAAAAATTCTCAATGATTTGAACTTTCTCGAGAGGCAAAGCTTCCCAAGCAAAATTTTTTAAAAGATCAGAGGTGAGAGCATCTTCATCCAGTAACCCCTGTGCTCGAAAAAGCTGGTATAGAGTATTCCAGGGAGATTTTATGCACTTTTGACCACAATTAGATCGATCAACTTCTAGTGCGGTGTCACATTTATTTCCTGAACTATTTTCAAAAAAACTATTATTAGGATTTAGATTAATTCCTGAAATAAAGCTCATAGACTTGATTAATTATTAATTAAAGCCAATAACTTTATGGGATGCTTAGAATCTTGACAATCTAAAATGCCATGGGTTGTTGCCTTAGCTCTATTTTCGATGCTTGGCAGATGCAAAAAAAAGTTTAAGGCCGTCCCCTATTGCAGAGTGGCCTGCTTCTATAGCGCTATCAGCTGGATACTGATTGTGCTCATTTTTTAGATTACTTGGCTTATACTTCAACAAAATCTCAATCAGATTTCTCCCCCCTATCCTAGCAGCATAATGGAGTGATGTTTCGCCTAAGTAATTTTTACAATCGATAATTTTTGGTAACATTCCTCGTTTTTGGGCAAATTTTAGAAAAATGCATAAAATTTTAGGATTTTTATTTATGACAGCAAAGTGGAGAGGAGTTTCTTGAAATTCATTTACCACATCTAATCGATAGCCGAAATTTAGCAACTGACGCGTAAGAGGAGCATTGCTATCATTATAGGTTGCCCAATGAAGAGGAGAGCGAATTCCATTGCGTGGAAAAACTATTTCTTCGTCACTGAAAATCCTTTGAGGACAAGATAAATCTTCAAAAAGCCTCTTCGCAATTCCAACGTGGCCATTAGTTAAAGCAAAATCTAGAGCATTCCTATCCTCTTTCACGTCTTTCGCACTTCTCAAAAGGGGATCTGCCCCATTCTCCAAAGCTAATTGGGCAATTTTGTTATGTCCGAAAAAACAAGCTTGGTGGAGTAAGGAGCGTCCATCCCTACCTTTTTGATTGAGTAAATCTCTAAGAGTTTTTTCTGAAAAACTTGTGTCCTCTAAGGTCAATTGTAATAAAATTTCAAACCCTTTTGTAAATCCGTGTTGAGCACAGATACGCATAGCAAAGAACAAAAGCTCCTTTTTCTTTAATAACTGCGCCAAAATTGCTCCATCACCATAACGACAAGCAATGCGCAGAGGACTCTCCGAATTGCCATTGAGCAAAAATGGATCTGCGCCACTCTGCAATGCAAGGGCAGCCATTTGGGCATAAGAAGAACCCTTCTTTTTTTGATTTTCCAAAACGATGTAGTGTAAGGGGGTATTTCCACTAGGATCTCCAACATTTGGAGAATGGCCATGCTCTAAAAGCCATTTAAAAATTTCAAGTTGCTGGCTTTTAGCAGCGATATGGATAAGGGCTTGATTATAGCGCGGCAGAATAGATCCACAAACTTCGAAAAACCGTCGTGGATCTAAACCTTTTTCAAAGATAGTAAAGATGATAACCGCTTTATCAGACGCTAAACGCATTGTCGCTAAGCCAAGAGCATAAGCTAGATCAATGTTACTCAAATCAAAATGGCTTTTATATAACAAAAGGCCTGTTAACTCTGATAAACCTTGAATAGCGGCAATCTCTAAAGCTGATTGATTACCTACCACCTTTAAAAGCGCCTTATCCTGCTCAATCAACCACATGGCTATTTTTTCTGCTCTCCCTAAGCAAGCGAGATGGAGGGGGTTCGCCGCTAAAAGAGCCCAATCTATGGAAATTTTTTTAAATGCATTTATGTCATCTTTTTGAATACAAGCAATAGCGCTAGTAAAGACCTCTCGCGTTTCTCGATCCATGCGAGAAATGCCCTGAAATTCATCTGGTAAAAGTTTATAAAGCCTTTCAACATCGGTAATATAAAGTTGCTCATGTGCTTGTCGAAAGCATGTGGCAATTAAGCTCCTATATTCCTGATTATCTTTTAGGGCCCTCTTAACTGGTGCTGTTTCTAAAAATTGATAAAGTTCGATAAAGCTAATGCTTTCCTTAACAGGGCAATTTAAAAGCTGAAGTGTATCTTTAAGTAGTTGATTCATCCTCATCATAACTAATAAATTCTGAAGATGAGGGGTTAGTGTATCGTTTGAATTTTCCCAATGCAAATAATGTTGCGTAACAATCCGATAACATTGCTCTACAATATCTTGGCATTTGTCTAATAAATCCATCGCCTCATGAATATCATGGATAACCGCGAAGCGGTCATCGAAAGCTTTGTCATTTTCATGATATAGCCCTTTGAAATAATCATGCCCAATTTCAAGGTAATTATCTAAAAAAAACAGAGAAAGGACCTGATTGTTTTCAAAATTAGCATAAGCCTTAATCCAACATTCTTTTCTCAAAACATTATTTCTCATTTGAGAAAAAATTTTTTCGTAAAAGCCCTCTAATATCCTTTGATTGGGCAATAATTGTTGGTACTGGAGTAGATAAGATAACGCACTTTGATAGCAAAGTGCCAAATCTTGCAATAAAAGTTGTTCCATAACCTCCTCAACCACACTTAATTTTAGGGCTCTTGATTGCCTTTCCCACTCTATTTTTTTAGAAGGAATGGGAGCGTTAGTCATTTGGCTGTAATGCTCAATACAGAAATAGGCAAAAGGGTGATCGAGATAAGCTTCTTGGGGAAAATAAGACTGCAGGACTTTTAAGAGATCAGGTAAGTTGTATTGTGTCCTTAAAGCGTGGCCAAAATGCATATCGAAAAGATAGGAGGTCTTAAAGAGCTTAAGTTTATTGGAACAATCACTTTTTCCCAGACAAAATTTGAGGTTTTTTAGCAATAAATAGTAGGCGGGGCGAACCTTATCATTGTCGCTTTTTCTTTTAACATTATCACTAATAAAGTCGATCAACCTCTGATTAATCCCAAAAGTTGCTTCAGAAATAGAGCTTGATTCTAGATGATTCTTGTAAATTAATCGCTGTTCCCAAAAAGCATAAATTTTGTCCAACAAAGCGTTGAAATTTTGAGGCTGTTGTCCTCTACTTAATAGCGTAATGTAGGCTTTAAAAATTCCTTCAACCAGCCGATTAAAATATTTAAGATTCTTCGTCAAAAGCGAGAAGTTTTTCTCGAAAATGCAGATTGTTTCATCTAGTGATAACTTGCTATCTTGTTGAAAATTAGCAAACAGCCGCGCCTCTAAAGAACGCCTAAAACTGGGCAGAAATTTTTCCAAATCCCATTTTCTATTAAATACACCATGATCATTTATAAGAGCCTTGACTACTACCCCACTTAAAAAAGAGGATTTCGTATAGCTCATTTTTTTGATAAAAGAAGCTAACATTGCCTCGTTTTCTTTTAATGTAGCATTATCCCATCCAGCTATCTGCATAGAAAACTGAGTAAATAATCTTATAGAGCGAAAAAAGCTTTGGCGGTCTTCCGCGTTAAAAAACACTGAAAGAGAGGTGAAAAAAAAGCTAGGATCAATCGTGCTTCTTTTGTCTAAGTAGCCATCTAGCCCCTTACCTAATAATAAAGGTAAAGTAGGGGCCTTGATTTGCTTTAGATAGCGGCTAGCAACTCTCTCTAGATCTGTTTTGCTAAGCTCCGGTAAATCCTCAAAATGCAAGATTTCAAAACACATAGTAAGGCATTTTTCTAGGCATTCTGAAAAAGGCGATTGGCAAAATTTTTCTAAAAGCAGCATCTTGAGTGCTACCTTTTGATCTCTTAATTTAACTAACACAGCAACTTCTTGAAAAAGTTCCAACGTCTCTAGTGAAAGCTCTTGACCATTAATTAGTTCAAGTAAAATCCTTGGGCTTATTGACTCTTCCAAGTCTCTCGATGTAATTTTTTTACTTTTCAGCATCTTTGTGATTAGAGTAATAGCTGCCTGAGAAATTACCGGCTCTTTGACCAATTCTTTAATGACTTCGGGCACATATTCGATAGGCAACACCGCGCATAACTCAATAAAGCCTTCTTTATCCTTTTCAAAAAGCCATAAGGCTCTTTGATTCCAAAATTCCCCCCAATTTTTATCAGAAAAAGAGAGCTGCAGAAGTTTCTTCAAAAACCCCTCGTCTAATTTTTCTTGGTGTTTAACCATTAGGGGAATAAGAAAATCAGACCCTAGCTCAGCGATTATGTTAAAATTTACTTTTTGCAAAAAAACTAAAAGTTGATCATCCCCAACTGTTTTATGATCGATTAATAACTGCAAAGTTTTCTTATCAATAAAATCGACAAAAGGGACCGCTTTACTAAAGGAAAAGCTCTCCTTAACAATTTGAGACTGAATAAGCTTCTTGATGAGTCCTGCAAGATCTTCTGTAAGATGATCTTTAAAAAAAAGGCAAACATGAAGCTGATGCAATAGCTCCAAGCCCGCCTCTTCTCTATCAACTGCAAATAAGCTACCTAGCATTTTATACAAGCAAGGGGCCATGAGGTTCCTTTGTCTATCATGATATGATGCTTCTGGCAGCCAAAAGCATTCAAGAAACAAACGGTAACTATTGGCAAACGTAGCGATAAGGGCCATTGAACTTTCTTCTTCCCAAGGGAGATAGCGCTTAATTAATGTCACTGTATCAAAAAGCTGTTGCTGCACATTTTTAGGAGAAGTGTGTGCTTTTTGAAAAGTCTCAAGCTCCTGGTTAAAAAGATCTACAAGAAAAGAAGCCGACGTTTTTTTATGGGTTTGTCCTAATAAAGGATGCTTGAAAATAATTTTAGCTGATTCCAAATCTTGTGATCGATTGGCAGTTAAGAGTAAACGAACTAAAGCAAGTACGTTTTCGGTAAATTTAGGGTCGCTACAGGCAGCCTTATCTTGCATTAGTTCTTTTGTCAGGCTCTTTGCTTCTGTGAGGTAATTTTTCTCAATTTTTTCTTCTAATAAAGCAATTTTTAATTGGCAACGAGCGGAAGAGGAAAATAGATCAAAGAAATTGAGGCTGTCTATCAAATCGACATTGGCACGATAAAATTCTACCGACCTCTCTATAAAGCATTTTTTTTCTTTTTTAGGAAAAGGCCCCTTAGCTAGAACTTTGTAAATAGCATGGATTTTTTGAGGATCTTCTTTCATCAAGCCGATAAGTTCTTGAGCGATCCCTAACCCTTTTTTCTTCATTTCTGCATTTTTATTACCAAAGTAGCAAGCCTGGAGGAGGATTTCAGAAAAGGCCATGCCTGATGTCATCAGTTGCCAAAGTTGGGGGTTTTTAAAAAATTTGGCCATGACCAATGAAGAGTGCTGATCAATCACCCATTTTGCTAATTGAATTGAAAAATTCAGAGGGGGTTTTTGGTCCTGAGCAAGTTTTCCCAGAAGCTTTTCAAAAATAAGCTCTCCTTTTTCAAGAAGAAGAGGCATTGCTATTTTTTTAAGTGACTCCCAAGCCTTGCTCGATTCTAAAAAACCCTTTACGTAAAGGTGATACAAAATGGAGCAAGAATAGTGGGGAAAGTCTACTTTTAAATGCTCGATCAGCGACTGACTCCATTCTGTTAATTCGACGCCATGGTAAGCCTTCCAAGTAGGGAGGCAAATATCCTGAAAGCTTTCAGAAGTAATGATGGCAAAAGCGGCTTCTTTAAAATCTTTTGAACCTAGTGAAGAAAGAATCCCTTCCTTTATGTCTAATAGGTTTTCAAGGGCTTCAAGTTTCTCCTTCAATAAAGGAGGGGAGCTTATTAGAAATAAACAAGGCAGCTGAATTAGCCATTTTTTTCTCTGCGCTTCATCTTCGACTTTTAAGTTGGCAAAAATTAAAAGCAATAAACCTACATTATTTAAAAAATGGCTTTTCTGATTGGAAAAAAGGCAAGCTTGCTCAAAGATTTGCTTACGCAAAGCAAGAGAAAGATCGGACTTTCCATGCATGAAGCTTTCTTCCATTAAAGTAAGGATTGTCTGCTTTATTGAAAGCTCTTGGATTGAGTCGAGCTCTGCCAATAATGCTTCAAATGTAGCATCCTCAAATAAGTGTAAAGCCCCCCTACACGAAATCTCAGCAAAAGAAACAGCGCCATCTTCTAAAAAAAAGTCTCTATGTATATGGGCTAAACAATACAGTAGAGAGTGCAGCAGCTTTAAAGACACCTTACCTGAGCGATATAACTCTAGTAATCTGCCGAGAAAAGTACTGCCGCTTATCTTGGGAATAAAGCCTGCAATCTGGCTTAAAAGCTCAGTCTCCTTAGGATCAATAGAAAAAAGAGCGTTCCAAAAAAGCGCCATTTGAAAAGTTGGCGACCGGGGAAGATGACTTTGACAATAAGAGAGTTGCTTGGCTAAAGACTTAGGGGTTTTTTGAAATGCTGTTATCAGTTCTTTAAGAATTTCCTTAGAAGTTCCACTTCCTTTCGTTAGGTGAACCACAGCTTGAATCCAATCTGACGCAGCAAGCTTAGTCGGGTCACTTGGTCTTACATAGTTTGTTATGAGATCGACAAAAACCTGAGCTTGATCTCCTACTAAAGAATAGGGGCTCAGAAAAGTGCATTCTTTTTTTAGTAAAAAATCCATAGGCAACTCTAAAGATCTTTTTGTAAAACGCGATCCTCGCCCTATTTTGGCATAAACAACCAGGTCCATCTCCCCAAGCTTATACAAATGCATGTCCTCGCTCCCATCAAAAATGGCAACAGGCTTTATAAAAAAATGCATGGTCACAAGCTCGACAGCATCCATTGATGCTGGGCTAAGGTCTTTTAAGCGTTTAGGATATTTCGTTTTTAATAAAGATACGCCCTTTTTAATGAATTCATCTGACTGTCCCACCTTAGTCATAAAAAACTGACGAATAGCAAGCTCGCATTCTTGCAGCGAGTTACCTTTAATTTTTTTTAAAGGAACCCGAAAATCGAAGTCATTGATTGCCTCAAAGCTTTCTTTGAATAGAGCAAGGGACTCCTGACTCAAATCTGGAGGGTCAATTTCTAAAACTTCAAAAAAATGGTTGAGAAAATAAAGATAACCACAACACTTTAAAACACCTGATCCTACCATTGTTAGCAACTCAGGGTCGATCAAACGAAGCCTTGCTAGATGTTCGATGAGCTCCCTGCGTACAAAAGAGACTGTAGCATCTAGCTCTTTGGAATAAACTTTTTCTTCTCCTTGCCAATAATCTTTGATGAAATCAATCGCTTCTACATTGAGGTTCAGCCAATTAAAATTAACAAAATCTTTAGTGACTTTATGATTTTCTTCTACGAGATTTTTTGATTGTAAAAGAGCTTTAAAAAGTGCCCACGGGGATTTCAAGATTGAGGACGCAACTTTCTTTTCTACAGGCAGAGCAATATCTGAAGCGCTTATTTTAAAAAGATGATTATAATCTTTATTAGAAGAGTGAATTCCTGATATAAAGTTCATGTATATGAGTATTTAATTTTATTAAATCCAACAACTTTATTATATAATCAGAATCTTGACAACCATAAAAAAGTCCCTTATGATGTTGCTTTAAATTGGGAAATTCTGTGAATAGCAAGCCAAAAAATATTATTGTAAAAATGCCAAACTGGATAGGCGATGCAGTAATGGCAACTCCTATTTTAAAAGATTTAAAAGATTATTATAGCGACGCAAAACTCACTGCAATGTGCCAAGCGAATGTAGCTTCATTGCTAGAATGTAATCCTTATATTAATGAAATCCTTAGCTACTCCAAACCAAGTGGCTGGATGCACCGTGCTTGGCATAAAGATATTATCTCCCCTCTTCAGCGCGGGGATTATGACTTGGGTGTTCTCCTCACGAACTCCCTCTCTTCAGCCTATTGGTTTTGGAAAGGAAAAGTGAAAAATATTGTAGGATATTCTAAGGGGGTACGCAGATTTCTTTTAAATCAAGCTCTTCCTTTCCCAAAAGAAATTGATAAGCAACATCTGATACTCACATACAAAAATCTCTTAACCGTTTTGGGAATTCCAATTTCTTCAACACAACCCCAACTCTATTTAAATGAATCGGAAAAAGCTTTTGCAAAAAATTTCCTCAAGCGTAGAGGCATCGAAAAAAACAACATTGTAGTGGGGATTAATCCGGGAGCTGCGTATGGCTCAGCTAAATGTTGGCTTCCCGAACGCTTTCGGGAAGTAGCCCTTAAATTGTTGGAGAGACAAAATGTCTTTATCCTTTTCTTTGGGGATCAAAATGGAGCTTCTTTAGTAGAAAAAATTTGTCGAGACCTTCCTGATCGCGTGCTAAACATAGCAGGGAAAACAAATTTAAGAGAGCTCATGGCCCTCATCAATGCTTGTTCTCTTTTTTTAACAAATGACAGTGGCCCTATGCATATTGCCTCAGCATTTCAGGTGCCTTTACTCAGCTTGTTTGGATCTACAGATGAAATAAAAACGGGCCCTTACCATCACGAAAAAGTCATCCACAAGCATGTTCCTTGCTCCCCTTGTTTTTTACGAAAATGTCCTAAAAAAGACTTTCCTTGCATGGAAAGCATTGAGGTCGAAGAAGTTTATAGGGAACTTATGGTTATCTTAAATAAAGTTTATAAGGCTTAGAAGAAAAAGGAGTCTCGCATGCAGAAAAAGCACCTTTCACCACTCATAGCCCGGTTGCTAAGCGTTGCCATTTTACTCTTTATCCTAACGCTTTCTTTCCTTTTTTCATTACTTCTTCTGCCCGTTGTTCTTTTTGTTGTTTGCTTTGTAGCCACCTGCTTTTTGATTTTGTTTGTTTTAGGTAAGTTTTTAAAAAGAAAAAAATCTCGTACAAAAAATTTTGAAGAAAGCGAGCCATTTTATACGACTACAATTGAAATCGAACCAGAAATTACTTCGCATGAGCCTATAAACGATGATCGAAGCAAGCGTTAGGAATGAATTACAACAGCTTGGCCAAGAGCATTTATTAAAAGTTCTTGACAGTTGTTCAGGCGAAGAAAAAAAAACTTTACTTCTCGAACTCAAAAACTTGGATTTCTCTCTATTAGCACAGCAAAGACAATTGCTTTTTCATCCCCCCCAACCCTATTCCCCTCCACTCCCATGCACTCATTTCTCCTATTGCAATGAAGAGGAAAAAACTCTTGGAGAACGCCTGCTAAAAGAAGGAGCTATGGGCTGTTTAATTGTAGCGGGAGGCCAAGGCACTCGGGCAAAATTCACACAACCTAAGGGTCTGTTTCCGATTAGCAATGTGATGCATAAAAGCTTGCTTCAACTTTTTTGTGAAAAAACCTATGCAGCCAGCCATTTTGCTAAGCGCCCTTTGCATCTCGCCATCATGACCTCTCCGCTCAACCATGATGAAATACACTCTTTTTTGAAAACAAATCATTATTTTGGTCTAGAAGAAACTCAGGTAAGCCTTTTTGCCCAGCAAACCCTGCCCTTTCTTGATGATGAGGGTAGGCTTTTTTTGTCTAGTCCAGGCCATCTTGCTAAAGGACCTAACGGAAATGGCCATGCTTTAATCGAGTTCGTAAAATCTGGCATTTGGAAAAAGTGGCGCAAGCAGAACGTGCGTTACTTAAACTTTGTCATGATTGATAATCCCTTAGCTGACCCCTTCGATCTTACACTTTTGGATTATCATGTTAGAAAGAAAGTGAATTTGACTTTAAAATGCATTTCTAGAAGTTCTCCAAAAGAAAAGGTAGGGATTATCACAAAAAACGGAGTTCATGCCAAGGTCGTTGAGTATAGCGAAGCTTCCCCAAGTGTCGCTCAGGATCTCAAGAATTATCCTCTTGCCAATATTAGCCTTTTCCTGATCAATATGACCGCTATTTCAAAGCTTAGAGAGCAAGCCTTTCCTCTTCATTTAGCACATAAGCCAACCCTCTTTTTTGATTCTGAAACTCGAGAAGCAAGGCAGATTTTAGCTTGGAAATTCGAATTTTTTATTTTTGATCTTTTGGATGCAATCAAAGAAGTTGCTTTTTTGAATTATCCAAGGGAGAAATGTTTTGCCCCAGTCAAAAACCTTGAAGATGTAGAAAAAGCGCGTTTAGCACTTTTAGAAAATGACAGAGAAGCGTTTAGAAAATTGACAGGTCTGCCCCCCCCCTCAAGTCTATTCGAACTCGATCAACAGTTTTACTATCCTACAGATGAATTAAGGAAAAAGTGGTGGGGGAAAGAGGCACCTAAAACCGCATACCTATCCCCTTAACAGATAAAATTCCCAGAAAACTCAAAAAAGAGTATGCTCAAAATATATTTATTTAAAGAGCTTACGAATGAAAATAGCCTACTTAGGTACTGGGACATGGGGTTTTTGCCTTGCATCTCTCCTTGCTGCAAACGGGCATAAAGTGACCAGTTGGTCTCTTGACGCACAGTTAGTAAAAAATTTAAACAACAATCAAGAACATCCTTTTTTACCCGGCTTTCGTCGTTTATCTAATATGCATTTCACAACAAGCCTTGAAGAAGCCTTGGATAAAACAGAGCTTATTGTTGAATCTGTTACTTCGGCGGGGCTGCGTCCTGTCTTAACGAGTGTAAAAAAATTGTTAACGCCAAACTGCCCTATTGTGATTACCTCAAAAGGAATTGAACAAAATACGGGCGAGGTATTACCCGAAGTCGCTGTTGAAGTTTTCGGAGAAAAAATTCGTCCGCTTATAGGGATGATTAGCGGCCCAAGCTTTGCAGCGGAAGTCATCCAAGGCCTACCCACTTCTGTGGTCGGAACAGCCTATAATTTTGAAGACATGATGTTAATTTGTGATACCTTTACGAATCATTACTTTCGTGTTTATCCCAATGCAGATGTAAGTGGAGTGGCTTTTGGAGGTGCCTTAAAAAACATTATAGCAATCGCTTGCGGTATTTCTGATGGGCTTGCATTTGGCAATAGTTCAAAGGCTGCTCTGATAACAAGAGGGTTACATGAAATTCGCAAACTTGCAGCGGCTAAAGGATGTAAGCCTGAAACTTTAAATGGCTTATCCGGTCTTGGAGACCTTTGTCTGACCTGTAGTTCTACGATGAGCCGGAATTATCGATTTGGTCTACTCCTAGCTGAAGGAGTATCTCCTACCGAATCTAAAGATCAAATTAAGATGGTTGTTGAAGGTGCCTATACCTGTGTTTCTGCTCTTCAGCTTAGCAAGCAATTGCAAATCCCCATGCCGATTACTGAAATGGTCTATAAAATTATTTACGAAAACATGAATCCCAAAACTGCCGCGACCGCTCTTATGCAACGCACAATTAAGGAAGAACATCTCTAATGAAAATTGCTACACCAGATCAAATGGCCCATTTGGAAAATATTGCCTATCAAGAAGGGCACCAGGAAGCTGTCTTTATGGAAGAAGCCGGTAGCGGTGTTGGGTTAATTGTTCATGAGTATGTAGAAAGATTCGGGCTCGAACATCAGGTTATCTTAATATGTGGTAAAGGAAATAATGCTGGAGATGCTTATGTTGCCGGATCCCATTTACTTTTACTTGACTACCATGTTCATGCCTATCAGCTCTTTCCTTTAGCTGAATGTTCTCCCCTATGTCAGCAAAATGCTCACAGATTTGCGAAGGAAGGGGGGACCATCACAGAAGTTCAATATGGCGATGAGGTGCCCTTTCTCGAAGATGGTATCATTATTGATGGGATATTTGGCACTGGATTTAGGGGAGAAGTCGAAGAGCCCATTAAAAGCATTATAGCCTCAGCAAATGCATCAGGGCTTCCTATTCTTTCCATAGATATTCCCTCTGGACTTGATGGAGAGACGGGAGTTGTTCAAGGAGAAGCGATCGAAGCTGCGCAGACTGCTTTTTTAGGTCTGCCTAAATTAGGGTTTTTTATTAGAGATGGCTGGAATAAGGTAGGCAAATTAAAACATGTCGATTTCGGGTTACCTCGTGAAATTATCGAAGATTTTACTTCACAAATCGAAATGCTATCTATTGACTTTCTTTTACCATTTTTACCTAAGGTTATCAGAAATAGAAGCAAATACGAAGCAGGCTATGTAGTCGCACTCGCGGGATCCCCTGGCATGTCAGGCGCCGCATACCTCTCTTCCATGTCTGCTCTACGCAGTGGTGCTGGCATTGTGCGATTGCTCTATCCTGATGGCATGCAAGCAGAAATGGCTAGTAGCCCTTGGGAACTTGTCAAAACGGCTTATGACTCTAATAATAGCGAGGATGTACTAGCACATATCAATCGCGCCTCTGCAGTTTATATAGGTCCTGGCATGGGACGTTCCCCCACAACTTTTTCCCTATTAAAAAATATTTTGCCTTATGTAGAAGTGCCTTGTGTTATTGATGCTGACGCCTTGAACATTATTGCCGAAGAAAATCTTGGAGTTCCTGAGGAGGCTATCCTTACGCCACACCTAGGAGAACTTTATCGGCTACTTGGCCTTACAGAACGTCAACCTCTCGATCTTGATTTTTTAAAACGATGCCAAAATTATGCAGAAGAGAAAAGAATCATCTTAGTTGTCAAAGGAGGCCCTACTTTCATCTTTCAGCGGGATAAAGCTACCTATGTTAATCCGGTGGGAGACCCTGGAATGGCAACAGCAGGTAGTGGGGATGTTCTTACAGGTTTGATTGCAGGGCTCCTTTCTCAAGGCGTGCCCCCTCACGGTGCTGCTTGCTTGGGAGTTTATCTCCATGGCTTAGCGGGGGAGGCTGCTGCAGAGGAAAGAACTCCTTTCTGCATGACCGCTTCTGACCTAATTGGCTATTTTCCGGAAGCCTTTACATTTTCTTGGTTTAATCTTTCTTAAGATCCAAATTGCTAGCCAAAAACTTGGCTACACGGCTCTTTGTCAAAGGCATGGAATAGTACTATAATCGGACTTAGGTCTTCCCTAATTAGCTTAGTAAGACTTTTTTAGCAAACAAGAGCTAAAAAATTACCCAGTGAAATAGCTAGTAGCCAATTGATAAATGGCGCCTTCATCTGTTCCAATCAAAATTCTATCTTCTTGTTTTGTCATCGAAGTGATGTCACCATAAAAACGAGGTATTTCTCTTCTTGCTTTGCTATCTTGATCGTAGTATGTCACGCGATCTTTAATAGCCACATAAAAACCCCTCTTCTCAGGAAAAAGTTGGACGACAGGGCCAGCTTCAGGCTTAAACGTTTTGATTACTTTTTCTTTATTGATATCCCAAATTTTAATGCCATTTCGTGAAATGGAATACAGAGTTTGTTCATGTGCAGCTAATTGAGTCGCCGTTAAAGATCCAGCTTTAATATGCTTTAGTTTCTGAGAATTGCGATTAAAAAAACAGATGGCACGGTCGGAACCAGCAGAAATGATCTGTTCTTGAGTCATCAATAATGCTGTCACATTTTTTTTGTGGCTTTTGGACAACAAATGCACGCGTTTTTTTTGATTTAAATCGATGACTAAAATACCTCCATCCTTTAAGCCTACAGCTAATTGTTCTTCACAAATAGCAAGTTTTGTTGTCTCACTTAACACTTTAGGGTCATTAAAAGAATGTTCCTGAGCTAGGTGAGTCGATACCTGTCCAATGGCTCGAAATTTTACGATGGAATCCTCTTTAAAAATCATGGCCAAATAGTCGTTGTTTAAGGTGAAATCCTGAATTTTTAAAGGAGTGGAAAAAAACTCATTGCAGAGTGAAGAATCTCTCATTCTTTCTTCTAAAAAAGAAAAACGATTGGGATGTTCAATCAAAGTAAAGTATCTGCCCTTTCGATAAGGAATTAATTTTGAAACCTTCCCTTTAGTCCTTACTTCATTAATCACTCTTTGGGTATGGCCTACACAAGTTGCCATGGAACTTTCGAAATCTTCAGTAGCTACTGGCTTCAACACCTCAAAAATATGTTTCATTTTCTTGGATGTGCCATGTTCTAGAACCTTAACTGAAGAAATTTCAGTAACTACCGGCTGCTGCAAAGCTTTAAAAGCACGTTTGACACCCTTGCATTCTTCTTTCATTACTTCTAACCTTGAAGCTAAGGATTGGTCAAATTCGCTTGCCACGCAGTTGGGCAAAGCGTAAAGTTTTTCCATTTGCTTCATAAGTTCATTGAGCTGCGCAAAAGGATTTGTTGTATTTTGTGTTGGCTGCATAATTTCTCCAAAAACAAAGAAAATACTTTAGCGATTACTTAGAATAATCTCCAGAAAAGCAAAGCTTATAATGCGACTTTTTGTATAATGCACTTAAACCCTCTTTTTAACTGCCAGACAATCAACGCGATGTTTTTAAAAAGTCAAAAGCATACGGGATCCCTCGCTATCGCTATTTTATTATTTTATACGGCTCCAATCGCTGCTTGGACCTTATATAGCTTCAAGTTTTTCGGTAGAAATACAAGCTGGACTCTTTTTTCTTCGGGCCTTGTCTTACTCTTTTTCGGCTCATTATTCCTTCTGGTTTGCTTAAAAAAACGCGATAGATTATTAGCCACAAATACCTTAGCCTTCATTCCTGAAGAAAACCAAGAGAGTTTTAAGCCTATCACAGAAGAGCTAGAATCATTGACACGAGAAGATGTACCGGATCGTGATGAACTCGTTAGTACTTGCCATGAATTGCAAGAAAAGCTTTCTCTTATCACTTTAGAATCTTCTGAAACGATAGAGGAGCTAAAAAACAGCCTTGATCATAAACAGCAACAAATTTCCCATTTAGAAAATCAGATCCACGATTTGCGATATGAAATCAAGACTTTACTCAACCTTACTGAAATCGACTATCGCCAGAAATCCCCTTCGTTGTTATATCAAGAGCAGCCACTACTTCCTCTTCCTAATGAGCCCGTCAGAGATTTCACAATCACTTCATTAAACGAAGCAAAAGCGCTACTAAAACAATGCCTCTTCGTTGCACAGAGAATCACAGGCTCTAACCAATTTAAGTCTTCTTCAAAGCTTGGGCTTCTTCCACTTGAACACACCACGCTTGACTTGCGTGTCTTATTTGATGCTTTTCGCGAAGAAACTAGCGCTTTGATCGCTGTTTTTTCCACAAAAGACCACAAACTTATTTTTGCAAACAACCAAGCAAAGCCTTTATTTGGCTACCATCCAGATAAATTTGTTCAGGATTTTTTATTTTTAATAAAAGATTGCCGGCAGGATTGGGAAGATGCAATTCAACAACTCATCACTAAATCCGAAACCTCCATGCATCTTGCAATAAGAAGTAGAAGTGGAGAAACTCTGTCAGTGGCTTGTTGCTTATCGACTATTCCGACAGGGATTTTTAGAGATCTTGGAATTTGTGTCCTCTTTTTGGACTAATCTTCCTCAACTACCCATTTTTTTAAGCCCTGCTCAAGTAGATTGAGATAGAGCTTTTTTATTGTTTCTCCCAATTGCCAAAATCTTTGCCAAAAGCTTTTTGAAGAGGGATGGTTCTGATCAACTTGTTTTAATCCACAAAAATAATTGCTCTCTGGATTTTTTAGCGATAAAGCCACCAAATCTCCTTCAAAGTACTTAGCCCAGGTAAGACGTCTTGGAAGAGGGAAAAGGGAGAGCTGATTCTCAGGTTTTTGCATGGGTACAGCCAGATTCACCTGTAAAGGCGCAAGCCGCACTTTTCTTAATCCTTTCTCAATCACTTCGAATTGGTCGTAGATGATTCCTTTGCCAGATTGGTTCATGTTTGTGAAATAATGAGGATGCTGATAAAGAGCCTTTTCAGCTAAGCTATGGCATGCTCTATTGTATCTTTTATCGTGTAAAATCCAAATAACATCAAATCCAAGGGTTTGATAATCGTTGTTTCGAGACAAAACCTCTTCATCATCAATGAATGAACATTGAATTTCAAAAATGATTTTTTCCTCCATCCAGGCCACATCTGCAATCCGATTAATAGGCGTAAAACGTTTTTCTAATTCTACCTGGCCTTTGGGTAAAATTTGCAAAAAATGTTCTTGGATCGCCAAATGGGTAAGGCTTTTATGGCTCAGCAAGCAACGTTTGGAGGGGTGGTTGTGGTAAAAGTGCTCCCTGCGAAAAGCTCCTCGACGCACGCGCACTTCAGCATTGCATTCTAGACATCTATAATCTAATTTGCGTTCTGCATCTTTTGCAAGAATCAGTTTATCTGTATGATCTAACGCGTATAGCTGCATCTTAAATCTCCCTTGCATACGATATTTCTAAAAATTAGTTGAAAAGATCTTACATTTTTTCTAAATATTAGATCTCTTGTATAACTTCATTGGCTTGCTAAAATTACCCTTTTTGGCGCCTTTATCGCTAAATTTTTCAACCCTATGTACTTCATAGGCTCTCAAAATTTTTGGATAAATTCACTCAAAAATGATTAATTTTTTCAAGCAAAGCAAGTTATGCAAGAAGTCTATTAAACCCAACGCTATAAAACTATGGACATGTAAGTCTTGACAAAAACCTTTGCGCTCAATGACAATGTGACTGCTCTCCTTTTCAGGCAATTTTAGGTCATAATGAATAAAAATAATTTTAAAAGCTCTTTTGCCCCTCAACATCAGCAAAAAGTCGACGAACTCGTTAGTATTGCGAAAGAACAAGGGTTTATTACCTATGAGGAAATCAACGATATCCTGCCGATGACTTTTGATTCCCCTGATCAAATTGACCAGGTGCTGATCTATTTAAGTGGGATGGATATCCAGATTCTTAACCAAATTGAAGTTGACAAGCAGAAAGAAAAGAAAAAAGAGGCCAAAGAATTAGAGGGTCTGCCTAAAAGAATTGAGGGAACTCCTGACGATCCTGTAAGAATGTATTTAAAAGAAATGGGTTCTGTCCCTCTCTTGACACGCGAACAAGAGGTCGAAATCTCCAAGAGGATAGAAAAGGCACAAGCTCAAATCGAACGCATCATTATGCGTTTTCGCTATTCTACAAGAGAAGCCATTTCGATCGCATCCTTCCTTATCGCTGGCAAGGAGCGTTTTGATAAAAGCATCTCTGAAAAAGAGATCATCAATAAAAATGAATTTTTAAATCTTCTTCCAAGATTAAGTGAGCTTCTGAAAAAAGAAGATGAAGAGCTTGAGAAATTGCTGATCGAAATGGAGGATCCTAAGCTTAAAAAAACAGATCTAGCCCGCCTACAAGATACCATTGAAAAATGCCGCATCCGTACACAAGCTTATCTGCGCCGTTTTCACTGTAGACATAATATTATTGAAGACTTCGGCGAAGTGATCTTAAATGCCTACGATCGTTTTCTTGCCTTAGAAAAAGAACTACTAGAGCTTAAACCTCGAGCTGAGCGCAATAAATTTGCTCAAGCAAAACTGCTTGCGGTGCAAAGAAAACTTCGCAAGCGAGAGCTAGCTGCAGGCAGAAACTTAGATGAATTTAAAAAAGATGTTCGCATGCTCCATCGTTGGCTTGATAAGAGTCAGGAAGCAAAACGCGAAATGGTGGAATCTAACTTGCGCTTAGTGATTTCCATTGCAAAAAAATACACCAACCGTGGGCTTTCTTTCCTAGACCTTATCCAAGAGGGTAATATGGGATTAATGAAGGCAGTTGAAAAATTTGAATACCGCCGTGGTTACAAGTTTTCAACCTATGCAACTTGGTGGATTCGTCAGGCTGTAACTCGAGCAATCGCTGACCAAGCGCGTACAATCCGTATCCCTGTGCACATGATTGAAACCATCAATAAAGTATTACGCGGTGCTAAAAAGCTCATGATGGAAACTGGCCGTGAACCTACCCCAGAAGAGCTGGCTAATGAGCTAGGCTTAACTTCTGAAAAGGTTCGAGAAATCTACAAGATCGCGCAACATCCTATTTCCCTTCAAGCGGAAGTAGGCGATGGCGGAGAAAGCCAATTTGGAGACTTCCTTGAAGACACAGGTGCCGATTCTCCCGCAGAAGCTACGGGTTATTCCATCTTAAAAGATAAGATGAACGAGGTGTTAACAACCTTAACAGATCGCGAAAGAAAAGTATTAATTCAACGCTTTGGTTTGCTTGATGGCAAGCCAAAAACTTTAGAAGAAGTTGGCGTGGAATTTAATGTGACTCGAGAACGCATTCGCCAAATCGAAGCCAAAGCTTTGCGCAAAATGCGTCACCCGACACGTTCTAAACAACTCAAAGCCTTCCTAGACTTGCTAGAAGCAGAATAACCTTTTGGGAATTTGCAAATTCATGCAAGTCCCCTCAATATTAGACCTCTTGCATAACTTGCTTTGTTTGAAAAAATTGATCATTTTTGAGTGAATTTATCGGAAAATTTTGAGAGCGTATGAGTACATATGGTTGAAAAATTTAACGATAGAGGTGCCAAAAAGGGCAATTTTAGCAAGCCAATGAAGTTATGCAAGAAGTCTATTATAGCGATTTAAACATTCAATCGGTTATTCTCAACCGATCACAATAACCCCAAAGTGTGATGGATATTAATCCGGAACTTGATACCAAAAAACTGCTTCAGTTGCTCGATGACAGTGGCCCTATTAGCCGTTATCTTCCTGATTATGAGACCCGCGAAGAGCAGCGGCAAATGATGCGAAATGTCATTGATGCCTTTAACCACAACCAAATTGCGTTAATTGAAGCGGGGACGGGAACAGGCAAGAGCATGGCCTATCTTATCCCTGCAATGATTGCAGCTTCAGTACATAAAGAAAAAATTGTCATTTCTACAAACACGATTTCGCTTCAAGAGCAACTTCTTCAAAAAGACATTCCTCTTGTGGCTAATGCATTAGGGCTTTCCCTAAAGGTAGTGATTGCAAAAGGCATGAATAACTATCTTTGTTTAAGAAAGCTTGATGAAGTGCAGTTTGAAATGCTTCTTTTGCCAGAAAAGGAACGAACTGAGATAGAAAAAATTGAACAATACCGAGATGGCGGTTCGCGTTCTAGTCTCCCCTTTAACCCTTCTCCCCATGTTTGGGAGCTTGTTGGTGCAGAACACGATATGTGCACTCATATTGAATGTCCTCACTACCAAAAATGCCCCTACTTTGGAGCTAGAAGGCAAGCCAGCGATGCCTCTTTGATTATTGTCAACCATCACCTTCTTTTTGCGGATCTAACGATGCGCGCAGAAACACAAAACTACACATCCCAAGCTGTATTGCCCGCTTATAATCGACTCATCCTCGATGAAGCGCATAATATAGAAGATATTGCAACAGAATATTTCGCTAATCACCTAAGCCGTTTTGAAATACTGCGCTTGCTAGGAAAACTCAATGTAGAAAAAGCTGGGAACCGTTCTGGAAAACTTCACATTCTGAAAGAAAAGTTGCATACGTTTTTTATTAAAAATCCAGCGAAAGAAGGAACTCAACTTTTTCATTTTTTATCGACAGAACTTCCCGCGCTTAGACGAGAGTTACAAAAAATTTTAAATGATACTTTTCTTGAATTTCATCAGTTTATGATGATTTGTCAAAACGAATCAGACAGCTCTGAAGAAGGAAAGCTGCGACTGCTAAAACATCATATAGAAATGGCTGATTGGCAAGAAAAAATCCTTCCTTTAGCAACAGAACTATCTGCAAAGCTAAAACTCTTTATTAACGCGGTTTCTACTATTGAAGAAAAAATTCGCTGGTTTAAAGATGACAAACTAGTTGAGCAAACAAAAGTTTTATGCTTCGAAATCAAGGCTTTAACTCTACGCTTAGAAGAAATGGAAACCATTTTAATGGATTTCGTACAGGGGACTAGGGAGACGGGAAAAGTCAAATGGATAGAGTCTGAGTTTTTTAGAAGTGGCATCAACACTTCATTAATGAATGCCCATTTGGATATTTCACAACTCCTCGTTTCCCGTCTATTTGATAAATTTGATACCATTATTCTCTCAAGCGCCACCTTAACGAGCAATCAGCATTTCTCATTTTTGCGTTCGCGATTAGGTCTACAAGGCTCTTTTTTGGAGAAACGGTCAATTACTGAACATATCTATCCCTCCCCCTTTGATTTTTCTAAACAGGTTTTGCTTCTTGTTCCCCAAGACTTGCCCCTCCCATCAAGTCCAAATTTCTTAAACCAAGCTTCAGTATTCATTTTAAAAGCCGTAGAAGCTAGTAAAGGAAGGGCTTTTGTGCTTTTCACCTCCTATCACATGCTACAAAGTTGTGCAGCATTGTTGAGCGATCAGCTGAAAGAACAACGCTACCACCTATTAAAACAGGGAGACGAGAATCGCAATGCGCTTATTGATAAATTCAAAAAAACAGACCGCTCTGTATTATTTGGGACAGACTCTTTTTGGGAAGGGGTTGATGTCGCGGGTGAGGCTCTTCAATGTGTGATTATCGTAAAATTACCTTTTAAGGTTCCAAGTGATCCCCTACTGCAGGCAAGAGCAGAAGATCTTACAGCGAAAGGAGTCAATCCTTTTTTTAATTATTTCCTCCCACAAGCCATTGTAAAATTTAAACAAGGCTTCGGCCGGCTAGTGCGTCATAAAAAAGACCGAGGATGTATTATTTGCCTCGACAATCGTCTAATCCACAAAAATTATGGAAAGAATTTCTTGGATAGTTTGCCAGAATGTCGGCAAATCTTCGCCCCGAGCGTACTTGTAGAAAAATTCATGTTTGATTTTTATAAGCCTCAAAAAAATCAAAAGAATTAATAATTAGCGCTATCTATTTGCAATAATTACTAATTTATGTTTTATATAAAGAAAAAATTAAAAAAGTAATTTACAAGTATTTTTAAGGATCTGAAATTAAAAAAATTTCAACAAACCAGAGCCTTAATTTACTCATAAACTTATTACGATTCTTATGTTAAGGGTTAATTTCCCTTAAATGCCACCATACTTTGCTAGGTTATCAGCATCCATTTTCTTGTGTTTAAAAGAATTAAAACCTTTTAAGGGGGAGCTATGAAAAAATTTATCGTCATGTCATTGTTTGTGATCAGTGCTTCAAATCTTTATGGAGATTATGGGAGAAATCCTTCTTATGATGGACAGCAGCTGCAGCAAAGATTTAGACAACAGCAAGCCGGAAGCACCAATCAGCAACAAGCAACTTCGAACTCTGCTTATGGCACCCAATCTTCTATGCCCTATTATACAATTAACGAAAAAGCTTTCCAAGAAATGCGTGACCAAGAAAAGCGCAATAATCAGCAGGACACAAGACAGCAATACTATTACTATGGCGCTGATAATCAAAATTTAAGAGATGATGACTATGAAGATGATGAGGATGATAATTCCACCATCTACAATACCACAATCTCTTCAGGGACTATAAGAGGCAATCCGCAAAATATCTATTACAATAAAGGCGAGCCCCTAAATTCTTTTGCCAAAAATGATACTTATAGCAATGAAACGGATCGAAGACTTGGTGAAAAAGTGCGCAATGCGATTAAAGGTGGTTGGTTTTCAAAAGGATATGAGCAAGTGCAGCTAGATGTTAACAATGGCATTGTCACTTTGCGAGGTTTTGTCGCGACACTTGATGATAGAAAAAAAGTGGAAGATGCCGTTAAAGACGTCGATGGCGTTAACAAAGTGCAGAATAACTTAAATATCCAAGCTCCTCAAGATAAGAGCAGCGATAATGCCGCTCGTAGTTCCGACAACGAGTACCCTCAAGATAAAGCGAGCAATGAAACAGACCGCCAGATTAACAAAAGAATTAGAGATCTTTTAGGAAAAGGGTGGTTTATAGATAAATATGAGACAGTTAACCTGCAAACTGAAAATGGTATTGTTACTATTAGAGGCTTTGTAGCAAGCTTTGATGACCATAGAAAACTAAATGAAGAAGTGCGCAAAGTTGAGGGCGTTCGCTCAGTCAACAATAATGCACAAGTTAAAGAGTAATTTTAAAGCAAATGCTCACCAAAAAGCGCCCGCCTATAAAGTTGGCGCTTTTTTTGCCTGCTAAAATTCTAGCTTTATCACTTTCCTTAAAAACCCTATTCTATTAGTTAACCTACCATAATCTACTAATATTCAATGAAATAATAAAAATAAAAATAATTCTTTTACTAGAATATCCCTTCTGCTAACCTGAGTTTGTAAATAAAGGTTTTCTATCTAATAGACTCCGATTCCTCAGCCGCTGACTAAGCTAGCGAAGACGTATAGCAACAGTAGAGTAAAGACACCTCCGTACTAGACCGATTCAGATAAATCTATTTGAACCGATAAGCAAAAGCATAATCCTCATTCATTAACTTGTGCCATACTAAAACCCAATTTGCATCCTCTTAGTGATCAAGAGAGCTGCTAGAGGTCATCTGTTAAGAATTGTTGCTGCAAGTTAGCCATTTCTTAAGGGTGCAATTTAGGTTTTATTAGGGTTGCGACTAACACATTCTTTTTTAAAGAAAAAAAAAGGAGTTGGCTTATGTTAAAACAATTTTTTATTTATTCATTATTATCTCTTGCTTTGTTTGGTTGTAACATGGATCACAAAACCCCAACAACTAAAGCTCCCGATCAAGGCGCTTTTGATCAAGGCGAAAATGAAATTGATCGCGAAATCACTCAGACAATTCGCCAAATGCTTATGGCTGATCGGGAATTATCTGTTGAAGCCAAAAATGTGACCATTATTACTAAAAATGGCGCAGTCACACTAAGAGGTGTTGTAGCTACAGCAATGGAAAAAAAAGACATTGCAGATAAGGCTCAAGCCACTGCGGGAGTAAAAAATGTGAAAAATGAACTAGTCGTTTCTCAATAAATGGAGGAGGATTAAATGAAAAAAGCTGTTTTTGGCATCATAAAAACTGAGCCAGAGGCTCAAAAAGTGGTCAATCAACTTGAGTCAGCGGGTTTTTCAACCTCAGATATTTCGGTTATTTTTTCAGAAAAATTAAAACGAGAGGGTAGCGGGATTCTGAATGCTGAGAAAAGCACAGCAGCCACAACAAGTGAATTTGGCTATGAAAAACATTCTAAAGCCCCTGAAGGAGCCAGTACCGCAGCAACAGCAGGGGGAGTGTTAGGGGGTTCTCTTGGTTTGCTTGCTGGGATTGGAGCTATTTCGATTCCTGGTTTAGGAGCCTTTATTGCTGCGGGACCTCTCATGGCCGCTTTAGGAGGATCCGCTATTGGGGGAAGCTTAGGCCTTTTCATCGGCACCCTAGTGGGCATGGGAATTCCAGAATACGAAGCTAAACTGTACCAGGATAGCTTAAATGCGGGAAAATACCTCATTAGCGTTCATATCGAAAATAATGATGAGCTTAACAAGGCTATTGAAATCTTGCGCGCCGAAGACGTTAAGGATATCTCTAGCTCCATGGAAAAAAGCTCAAGTGATTAATTAAGGAGGCAGCGTATGTCTAGAGAAGATTTTATGGATTTGTTTATTGATGAGCTTAATGATATCTACAGTGCCGAGACTCAACTTGTCAAGGCATTACCAAAAATGGTTGATGCAGCTTCTTCACCGGATCTAAAAAATGCATTTGAAGCCCACTTAAAAGAAACGCGCAAGCAAGTAGAGCGGCTGGAAAAAGTCTTCACAGCTCTTGGTGAAAAAATGGGCCGTGAAACATGTGAAGCTATGAAAGGGTTGGCTCTTGAATGTGAGCAGGTCGTACAGCTTTACCCTCAATCTGCTTTAAGAGATGCTGCTTTGATTGTAAGTGCACAAAAAATTGAACATTATGAAATTGCAACATATGGCGCATTATGTACTTTTGCCCAAGAACTTGATTTAGATGATATTCAAGAGCTCTTAGGCGAAACTCTCGATGAAGAAAAATCTGCAGATGAAAAGCTGACAGGGATTGCTGAAGGTGGTCTTCTTTCAGCAGGGATTAACCAAAAAGCTCTCGACCGTTAAACGAGGCTAATATGAGTTTAGGGCTACTGCTTTTAGTCATTTTAATTTTATTATTCGTTGGGGCTTTTCCTGCTTGGCCATACAGCAGGGCATGGGGGTATGGCCCATCGGGTATTTTGGCAATTGTCCTTATCATGTTTCTTTTGCTGGTCCTATCTGGTCGCGTTGTTATTTGAAGACACAAGACTGGCTTGCCTTCTTCTTATTACTAAAGGAATGGCTTCTTTTATTGAGATCCATTCCTTGATCAGGTAATGTAGAAGGCAAGTTCTTTTAAAAAGTTTTTTCATGGATACCCTTGACACCCTCTTAAATTCTTCTTTAGAGGCAAATGACTTGCAGTATATTGTCATTAGCCATCCAAAAATAAAAACCAAACAAACCCCACAGAAGATTACCATCCGTCCAGTTGTAATTAAAAAAACTAAAATGTTTCAAATGACGGAGCAAGTAGGCCCCAAAGCTTTGCATGGGAATGGGGACAAGCAAACCTGTAAAAATAAGTTGATCAACTGGCTGAAAAATTTTCGAGAAGCCCACTTTTTCGTCGGAAATCAGGATCATCATCTTTGGTTCAATAAGAAAGGTTCCATGTCTATTAAAACTACTTTAACGACTATTAAAGATCACACCTCTTCTCATAATCGTGAAAAAAACTATTTATTAAAAGAAGGTATAGCCTATCCCTTTTTTATTGCTTTAGGAGTAATGGATCGGGAAGGAAAAATTTATGCAAAAAAAAGAGATAAATTTCTCCAAGTTAACCGCTTTTTAGAAATCGTTAATGCACTTTTAAAGCAGACAACCCCTGCAAAACGGCTAAAAATTGTCGATCTTGGTTGCGGAAAAGCTTATTTAACCTTCGCTCTTTATCACTTTCTGCATATCGATCTTGGGTTAGAAGTAGAAATCACAGGAGTTGATCTTAAAGAAGACGTTATCCAATCGTTAAATAAAGTTAGCAAGGAATGCAATTTCACAGGGCTCCATTTTCAATGCAATAGCATCGAACGCTATGCTTCTGAAGAAGCTGTCGACATGGTGATTGCCCTGCATGCCTGCAATTTAGCAACGGATTACGCCATCGCCAAAGCGGTTCAAGCCAATGCCAAGATGATTCTAATAGCGCCTTGTTGTCAGCATGAATTTTTGCATCAAATAGACAATCCTCTTTTAGAACCACTCTTAAAGCATGGAATTCTCAAAGAACGTTTTGCATCACTTGTAACGGATGCGTGCCGAGCGGCTTTACTCGAAAGTGCTGGCTATCAAACACAGATTTTGGAATTTATTGACTCAGAACACACTCCAAAAAACCTTTTAATTAAAGCTATTAAAAGCAAAAAGAATGTAGAAAAAGATTCCCAATATTTTAACTTTAAAAATGCCCTTCACCTCATGCCAAAACTCGAAGTTCTTTTACAGAAAAAATCTTTCTAAGAAATTTTTTTTTTCTTTAAAGTTTCTTAATTAGTAGCTTTTATAAGTTACCTAAAAAAGAGATGGCAAAGTAAATAAACTTCCCACCTCCTCTACCAACAACCTGTGTTAAATTTAAACCTTAAGGTCGGCTTTTATGGCTTCTGTCACAAATCATTTAGATTTTTCTCATATCTGGAACGACCCCCTTAAAACTACTCTTGTTTTAAATGTCCTTAATGGGCACAAAGTAGCCTATGACGCGACCTGGAAAGTTGATGGCAAAGCAATTACTCCCAAACATCCTATCACACGCCTTTTTTGGAGAGTCCTTCATTGGTTCAAATCCTGCTGTTCAAACGCTTACAAAAAAAGGTATAACCAAGCTGTTAGGCATTTGATGGATGTTCAGAAGGAAAAAAATGTCGTCAAGAAAACTTCTGAGGCCGGCCTTGTTATCATTTCGAAAAATGATCATCGAACAAACTTGCAAACAGAAATCAAACAAGCTGAAGAGGAACTTCACCAATTAGCTAATGACCTACTTACTTTGGAAAGCTCTTTTGCAAAGGATAAGTCAGAAAAAAATCTGCTTTTAGCTGACTATCAAACCGCTTTAGAAAATTTAAAATCTTATCAAGAACAACGCAAGAAGGCTGAGCAAGCATTCCTTTCTTCTTTCTTTAAATCCAAGAATAAACAGCTTCAGGATTTGGAAGAGAGATTAAGGAGATTCCCGCACTTAAAAGAAACAGCTTTTACGAAGATGCAACTAGATGACCTTTCCGTTGTCATCGAACATCACGATGATTATGTTAAGAGGCTGACTGAAGAAATCGAAGTGATGCAGAAAACTTTTTGTCAGAAAACAAAATCGCTTGAAGAGCAAATAGAGGAAATTAAACAAAAAAAAGAGGAGCTGATGGATTCCTTAAAACTCAGCGAAGGCAATCCCCGTCGCGGATTTCCTGCAATTCCTGGCTGTTCTTTTCCCTCCGAAGCTGAAAGATCTTTTCTAACTGAACAAAAAGAGGCCATTTCTATTAAAGATCAGGTGGATCTTTTGGTAAATGCTTTTTCTAAAAATGAAACAAGAGCTCTATTAAAAAATATTGAACAACAAAGCAGCCCTCAGCTGGCGCTTCTTTTAGGAGGCCTCTTGCATCAATTATTTAGCAGAAGCGGTGGTGCAGAGCAAATTTCTTCAATTGATGGCCCTGACAAAAAAGGAATCTATACCCTTATCTTAAAAAAGCCTTTACGTTTTTGGATTGACACAAAAGATAAGCAAGGCGCGAATCGAACCCCTGGTGGGGCGATTTTCACTTTAGGTGACAAGAAGCACAACAAAGTGGAAATGAAATTCAGTAAAGATAAAATTGAATTTTTAGAGGGTTTCGAAACTTTTGCTACCTTCCCTAATGATTTAAAAATTCCTGAATGGATCAAGAAACAATTTAAGCACGCACAAGCTACAATTTTTGCTTTATCCCTAATTAACTCTGAAGAAATTGTAATAAGAGCGGGTAAAAGTTTTCCTATAATTGGAAAATTAGAAAATACCAAACCAGCTTCTTTTTCCGGTCTCAACCAAAAGTGGAGCAAGGAAGCCGAGCTAGTGCCAGATAAGGAAACTAATGCATCCTTTATCGATAAAAAAAAAGAAGGGGCTTAGCTAACCCATTTTACCCTCTTTTTTTTAAGTCCTGATATCTCTTTCAAACTCCCCCCTCATGCTTATGGAGGCTGAACAAAAGGGCTACCTGGGCCCTGATAATTAAACATTTCATGAAATGTTAGAGGGTGAAAAAAATACATATAGCTCAGGAAAAGCAAGATAGCTCCCCAAAAAAGGAAAATAGCATTCCGCAGTTTTCTATTCATCTCCTCTCTTCCTTCTAGTCAGTTTATAAACAAGGTGACTTAAATATTATGAAGAAATGCCTTTAGATTTCTCTTACTTAATCTAAGAAGGCTTAAGACAAGCTTGCTTGTTGCAAAAATAGCCTTTTTGACAGACCCACTTATTTGAAAGTTTTCTAACAAAACCTTAAAAAAAACAACAAAAATTTTATTGCTATTACTACATTTAAATGTAAGTAATGTAGTTAAACATATTGATAAAGAGCTATTTAGCTATAAAAAATTCAGGGCTATTTTATATTATTTTATGCCTCCCAAATGGCATTTGAAACAGTTAAATAAATGATTTGCAAGAATAAATTTTCAAAAAAATGAAAATTTTGCTTTGAACTAAGGCAAACTTTTGGCAAGATAAGTTTGAAAGCTCAAATTGAGTTATTTTTCACGCTTAAACAAAGGGAAACTATATATGAAAAAGATGATCTGCTTATTTGCTGCAATGCTGGCATTCGTATTGCCTACTGCAGTTTCTGCCTTAGATGTAGAAGGCTTTTATGTTGGCGCATTGGGTGGAGCAAATTTCTTAGAAGCAAACAAAAGAAATGGTGTAAAAGCTAAATTCAAAACTGGTTACAATGCTGGCGGCATGATTGGTTACAGATGGTGCACAGGATTACGTTTAGAAGGTGAAGCAAGCTACCGTCACAATAAAGTTAGAAACTTTAAATTTGGTGGCGTACGCTACAGCCCAGGTGGCCACTGCCGTTCATGGTCTTACATGGCTAACGTTTTTTATGATTTCTCTGATTACTATTTCTGGTCCGTTACTCCTTATGTTGGCGCAGGTATCGGCTACACAAATGAAAGAGTAAGAGTTGGTTCAGATACTATTGGTTTCCGTCACGACAAAAATGGTTTTGCTTGGCAAGTAATTGGCGGCTTAGCATACCCAATCTGTGATGTAGCTGAGTTAGCAGTTGAGTACCGTTTCCACAAAGGTCGCGCAAGAAAGCTTTACCACCACTTTGCTGGTGCTACAGTTAGATACTTCTTCTAAAGCAACCTTTAAAAGAATTTTGGGCGGGAATTTTCCCGCCTTTTTTTATGCCTAAAATACATGTCTGGCATTCCTCGCCAGAAGATGCTCTAGGTCTTTACCCATGCATGTTGCCAAAAGTATTTAAAAAGCACTCCAAATCCTTTATATTTCCTTAAGATTGTTAGCTTTGTTTTGCATTAAGTCTACTATTAATGATGGAGACTTTAAGCATTACGCAGTAATCACTTTGTTACTGCATTCCACTTCTCAAAGCAAGACCTGGCCTCAATCTAGATGGGTTACAATACCTGAAAGGTTCTTTCCATACTTAATCTATCAATTCTAGGAATAAATGCGGTTTCTATGGTAAGCATAACCTCCCAAAGAAATTCCCAGTAAACCTACACACAAAAGTGTGACAGCGGTGAGTGGAATTGCAATAATCCCTATTCCTGTAACTATGGAAGCAAAAGCACCAGCAGCACACAAAGCGGCAAGCGTCGCAAATACTACAAAAGCGACAGCTGAAACGATACAACCTCCTCGGGCCCAATTATTTGTTTTTGGTTTTAATGTGTATTCAGCTTGTACGTATTGACTGGTATCAATTCCAGACATTTAAACTCCTTTATTAGAAAAAATATTATTGTTTTTTAATATAAAAAAACATTTAAACATATTACAATTAGTTAGTAAATAGTTTAAATAAAAACACAAAACTATTTAAATAAAAGAAAGGTTTAAAAGTGTTGCTCTAACTACAGCAACATTGAAGCAAGCATGGATCTGGGGAAGCTCTCAGTCTAGGACTCTTTTCCCCTTTTCTTCTCATGCAAAAAATCATTTTTGACGGTAACCGATCAACTTTAAAGGCTAAACGTTGATTTTATACTAGTAGGTGTTAGTAATTCATGTTGTGCTAAATCGGGTAGACGGGAAGAAAGTTAACGAAAGAATTAAAAGAAATTAGAAATTGACGTATCGTAGCTCGATATCCTAGCAAGATA